>DASWHT010000124.1:0-6218 GCA_036398075.1 Binatia bacterium
CCCGGCTCGGTCAAGGCATAGCATCCAAGCTTCTCGCCGCTGGCCAGCAATGCCAGATACTTTTCCTTCTGGGCGGCGCTGCCGAAGCGAAGGATAGGCGCGCAGACGAGCGAGTTATGCACGCTCATGATCACGGACAGCGAAGCCCAGGCCTTGGAGATTGCTTCCATGGCGATGATGTACGAAACGAAATCCATGGCGGAGCCGCCAAACTCCAGCGGTACGCACATTCCCATAAACCCTAGCTCGCCGAGACGACGGACCAGCTCGCTTGGATAAGCGGCGTCGCGGTCCATACGGCTCGCGACCGCCTTGACCTCCTTATCGGCAAATGCGGCCGCCATGTCTTTGACGAGTTGCTGTTCTTCGCTGAGCTCGAAGTCCATGTTCACAGTTACGAGTTTCGGGTTCAGGGTTTCGAGTCAGCGCGTAACCCGAAACGCCAAACTCGAGACTATCAAACTCTTTCGACCATCATCGCCACCGCCTCGCCGCCGCCGATGCAGAGACTCGTTACCCCCGTAGTCAGACCGTGGTCTTCCAGCGTATGGATGAGGGTGACCAACAGCCGCGCGCCGCTGGCGCCGATGGGATGGCCAAGAGCTACCGCGCCGCCGCGCACGTTCACTTTGTCGGGATCCAACCCGAGTTCGCGATTGACGGCGATGGAGCAGACGGCGAAAGCCTCGTTAATTTCGAATAGATCGACCGCCGCGACGCTCCGGTCCGTCCTCTGCAAGAGCGCCTGGATCGCTTTCGCCGGCGCCGTGGTGAACCATGCTGGTTCCGTCGCATAGGTCGTGAATCCGATGATTTTTGCCATCGGCTTGAGCCCCAGAATTTGGGCTTTTTCGTCGGACATCACCACCAGCGCCGCCGCGCCGTCGCTGATCGACGATGCGTTGCCAGCCGTGATGCTGCCATGCTTTTCGAAAGCTGGCTTTAGGCTCTGAAGATTGGCGCGATTAGTGCGCTTTGGCTCTTCGTCTTCTGTGACGATCACGTCTTCCAACGAGTCTTGGGGCACCGTCACGGCAACGATCTCACGTGTAAAAGATCCTTCATCCTGGGCTTTTTGCGCGCGCTCGTAACTGATCAGGGCGTACTCGTCCTGCTCTTCTCTGCCGATCTTCAACATGCGCGCGCAGATTTCCCCCGCCACCCCCATATGAAATTGGTTGTAGACGTCCCACAATCCGTCATGAATCATGCTGTCGACCAACTCGCCCGAGCCCAAACGGTAACCCGTGCGCCCTTTCATAAGCAAGTAAGGCGCGTTGCTCATGCTCTCCATGCCGCCGGCGACCACGACGTCGGCATCGCCCGTAACGATTGCCTGCGCCGCCAGCATCACGGTTTTCAGCCCGGAACCACAGACCTTGTTTACCGTCGTGCAGCCGACGGAATTGGGCAAAGACGCGCCTAGGGCCGCCTGGCGGGCCGGAGCCTGTCCTAAGCCGGCGGAAAGGACGTTTCCCATGAGCACTTCATCGACTTCGTCGCCCGGGAGATCGAGCTGCTTGAGCGCTCGAGCGATGGCGATGCTTCCCAGCTTCGTCGCGGAGACCGAACTCAAGGCGCCCTGGAAACTACCGATCGGAGTACGCGTAGCGCTGACGATGACCGCTTGTCTCATAGCAAAAGCTCGAGCCTCCTATTGTAGGTAGTCAGTTGCGAGGGTAACGCGCGCGACCGCTCCACTCATTTGCCAGCAAGTTGCTGGGAAACCTCCGTTCACCCTTCGACCGGGCTCAGGGCGAACGGAGGTCTTTTGAGTGCATTAACAAATTTCCGTTCATGCTGAGCCCGTCGAAGCATGGAATTCCTTTTTTCAGCGGCCGGCCAGAGTGCCGCCGGCACCAAAGTTATTTACTATAGCACTTTACCAGAGAGTTTAACATTTTTGGTTCAGACGTTAAGATGTGAAATTATGGATCTTCAGGTTTTCGTATGGTTAACCCGGGCAATGCTATTTCACCGCACGGACTCGGAGAATGCACCGCGGAGGCGCGGAGGGCGCGGAGTAAAAAGTTTTTGATTAAAAAATACTCCGAACTCTGCGAACTCTGTGCCTCTGTGGTGAATACTCCTTCACAGTAAACCCGGAAGAATCAAATTATAAACATGGAGAGCCTGAATTTTTCCGTTGTCGATCACGATTAACGTGCTATCCTTAGGTCAGGAGGATTCCTCATGCCGAAGAAGCTCATTGAGACCTTCAGCGTTGAGTGGCTCCAGATTCTGGACGAAGACGGGAATTGCGACGAGGAGCTTCGCCCGTCTTTAGACAACGAGCAAGTAAAGAAGCTCTACGAATGGATGGTCCTGGCCCGGACCTTCGACGATAAGGCCTTTAAGCTGCAACGAGAAGGTCGCCTCGGCACCTATGCTTCCATCCTCGGACAGGAAGCCGCCCAGATCGGCAGCGCTTACGCGCTCAGACCGGCGGACTGGATGTTTCCCGCATTCAGAGAACCGGGCGCATCATTTGTGCGCGGCCTGCCCATGCGGATGATCTTTCAGTACTGGGCGGGAGATGAGCGCGGCAGTCAGATACCCGAAGGGCTGAACGACTTCCCAATCACTATTCCTGTGGCCACACAGATACCCATCGCCGTTGGCGTCGCATTGGCGGCGAAAGCCAAGGGAGATGCCATCGCCGCGCTGGCCTTCATGGGTGACGGCGCAACGTCCAAGGGAGATTTTCACGAAGGGCTCAACTTCGCCGGCGTCTTCGCCGCGCCGGTCGTCTTTGTCTGCCAGAACAATCAATGGGCGATCTCGGTTCCGCTTAGACGCCAGACCGCCGCCAAGACCCTAGCCCAGAAAGCCGTCGCGTATGGATTCCCCGGCGTGCAAGTCGACGGCAACGATGTCTTCGCGGTCTATCGGGCAACCCGTGAAGCGCTTGACCGGGCGAGAGCGGGCATGGGGCCAACGCTGATTGAATGTCTCACTTATCGTTTGGGGGACCACACCACCGCCGACGATGCCTCGCGTTATCGCAGCCGGGAGGAAGTCGAGCAATGGAAGAAGAAAGACCCCATCGACCGCTTGCGAAAGTATATGGAGAAAGGCGGTTTGTGGGACAAGTCTCGCGACCAGGCATTGCGCTCGCAGGCGAAGGAGAAAGTGGAGAGCGCGGTGCATGAAGTAGAAAGTTTTCCGGCCCCGGATCCCGTGGACATGTTCCGCTTTACATACCAAGATTTGCCGGTGGATCTCAGAGAACAAATGGACGGCTTCCTCAACGCGAATGGCAGGCGCGACCTACGAGAGTGAGGTTTTTCGCTATGGCTAAGCTCACGATGGTTGAAGCGATCAATTTGGCCTTGAAGCAAGAGATGGAAAAAGATCCTCGAGTGCTCATCCTCGGGGAAGACGTGGGCAAGAACGGCGGAGTTTTCCGGGTCACCCAGGGATTGATCGATATCTTTGGCGAGGCGCGGGTGATGGACACGCCGTTGTCGGAATCGGCCATCGCCGGCGTTGCCATCGGCATGGCGGTTTACGGACTGAGGCCCGTCGCCGAAATCCAGTTCGAAGGCTTCGTCTACGCGGCCATGGAACAGCTTGCCAGTCATGCGGGACGGATCAGAAATCGGAGCCGCGGACGTTATCACTGCCCGCTGGTTGTGCGGCTCCCGTACGGCGGGGGTATTCGCGCGCCGGAGCACCATTCGGACAGCAACGAGACTTATTTTGTCCATACGCCGGGAATCAAAGTCGTCGTTCCATCCACCCCCTATGAAGCCAAAGGACTCTTGATCTCTGCGATCCGCGACCCGGATCCGGTTATTTTCATGGAGCCCAAGAAGGTCTATCGCTCCCTGAGAGAGGAAGTTCCCGAAGAGGAATATCTGATCCCGTTCGGCGAAGCGCGGATCGTACAAGAGGGCGCGGACATCACCCTGATTACCTGGGGAGCCATGCTGCAGGCCACGCTGCAAGCCGCTGCACTCATGGAACAGAACGGCAAGAAGGCCGAGATCATAGATTTGCGGACGTTGTATCCCTTGGACACGGAAACGATCGTCGAGTCGGTGAAAAAGACCCATAGAGCCGTGGTCGTGCACGAAGCGCCCGCAACCTGCGGCGTTGGCGCGGAAATTATTGCTCGCATCAACGAGAAAGCGCTGGTTCACCTGGAAGCGCCCGTCGAGAGGGTCACCGGGTTCGATACGGTGATGCCTCTGCCGAAGCTGGAAAAATACTATTTGCCCAGCGCCGAAAGAGTGGTTCAGGCGGCTGACCGAGCGGTAAATTTCTAAAGCGAGAGGAGGCGCCCATGCTGCGAGAATTCAAGTTTCCCGATGTGGGCGAAGGGATTGCCGAGGGAGAAATTGTCCACTGGCTGATAAAGGAAGGCGACTGGATCGAGGAGGATCAGGATCTGGTCCAGGTCGAGACCGACAAAGCGGTCATCACTCTCAACTCGCCGTTTACCGGAAAAATCGAGAAGCTTTACGGAAAGGAAGGGGAAATCGTCAAAGTCGGCGCCTTGTTGACTACGGTCCAAGACGGCGGCGAAGCCGCTCCCGCGCCGCAGTCCGAGAAGACAGATTCCGGCACGGTGGTCGGATCGCTGGGCGAAGAAAAAGAAATTGAAATCGTCCATCCCATTCTAGCCACGCCCGCCGTTCGCGCCCTTGCCAAACAAATGAAATTGGCTCTGGCGGGGGTGAAAGGCACTGGACCGGGAGGAAGGATTACAAAGGAGGACGTCGAAGGAGCGGCGAAAAAAATCGCGGCGCCGCTGGGCGCCGCGGCGGATATATATGGTCCGGTGGAAAAAGTCTCGCTGCGGGGGCTCCGGCGCACGGTCGCCAAGAGGATGGCCGAAGCCTCGAAGCGCGTCGCCGCAGTCACTCTCTGGGAAGACGCTGATATTACCGAGTTGGAACGGCTCCGCGCCGAAGAAAAAAAGCGCGCCGAGGCAAAGGGAGTGAAATTGACCTATCTCCCTTTTTTGATAAAAGCGTCCCTCGCCGCCCTCAAAGCGCACCCTTATTTCAACGCGACGCTCAACGAAGACACCGAAGAGATCGTTGTCAAAAAATATTACAACATCGGCATCGCCGTCGACACCAGCGATGGTCTCATGGTCTTTGTCATCAAAGAGGCTGACCGGAAAAGTCTTCTCGACTTGGCGATAGAGGGCGCGGCCCTCGCCGAGAAAGCACGGGATAGAAAGATCGACCTGACAGAGCTGAAAGGCGGCACGTTTACGATAACGAATTATGGGGTGGTCGGCATCTCCTACGGCACCCCGATTATCAACCACCCTGAAGTGGCCATTTTAGGAATGGGCAGGATCGCTGATCGGCCGGTTGCGCTAAACGGACAGATCGTTGTTCGAAAGATCATGCCCCTTTCTTTCGCATTCGATCACCGGGTGATCGACGGCGTTGAAGCCGGGCGTTTTTTAAACGTCGTGATCCAGCACTTGGAGCACCCGGATCTAACATAACGGTTCAATGTTCAAAGTGGCGCCTTCGGCGCGGTTCAAGGTTCCAGGTTCCAGGTTCAACGACCCATCCCCACCTTTGAACCTTGAACATTGAACTTTGAACGGCGCACGCCGTGCGCTTACCCGCCGCTCATTCCTCCTTTGATGCCTCCCAAGGTCAGCTCCGTGGGGTCCAACAAGCGGTCGAGTTCGTCACGCGATAGGGTTGTTTTCTCAGCTGCCACATCTTTGATCCGCCGTCCCTCGGCGTAGGCTTGTTTGGCGATCTCCGCGGCTTTGTCGTAGCCGATGATCGGGTTGAGCGCGGCAACCAAGATCGGATTCTTTTCGACTTGCTCGGCGAGCCGCGCGCGGTTCACCTGGAAGCCGGCCACGGCTTTGTCGGCCAACTGGCGGCTCGCGTTGGCCAGGATGTGGAGGCTCTCCAGCAGATTGTGCGCGATGACCGGCAGCATCGTCAAAAGTTCGAAGTTGCCGTGACTCGCGGCCACGGTGATGGCGGCGTCGTTGCCGATCACCTGGGCCGCCACCATCATCACCGACTCCGGAATTACAGGGTTGATCTTGCCGGGCATGATGGAGCTGCCGGGCTGCAGTGGCGGTAGCACAATCTCGGCGAGCCCCGCCAGCGGCCCCGAGTTCATCCAACGCAAATCGTTGGCGATTTTCATCAAGGCGATGGCGGCGCCTTTTGACTGCCCGCTCAATTCGACGGCGGGGTCCTCGGCGGACTGCGCCGCGAAATGAT
>DASWHT010000125.1:0-4458 GCA_036398075.1 Binatia bacterium
TACTCAACGGACCACCCGCGCAGCCCGCGACCAAGAGCGCTCCCGCCAATACCATCATCGGTGCCTTGTTATGTAGTTTCATATTTTATTCCTTTCTATGTCTTGTTCAGTGATTTTTCTTTGACCCATTGCCCTTGCGATTGACCTGATTCCGTTTGGAGTTTTCTTTTTTGTCGTCCCGGAGCTGCTGGCCCTCTTCGGCGCGCACCCAACCCTTTTTGGGATCCGCTGACCATTGCACGTTGGTATTGGCACGGCCTTTATCGCTCATATGCGTTTCGCCTTTGCCTCCCTTTGGTGGTGCAGCCTCCGCGTTCTGCGCCACGAGTTTCATAGATGCAAGAGTTAGGGCCATGAGTATGACAATGGTAGTTTTTCGCTTTCTCATTTCCTTGCCCTTTCCTCCGCCGTCATTTATCTCGAACAGCCAGACGTATGGGTGTTTGAGCAACGGGCGTGCCACGGCGATAGGCACGCAATTTCAAATACTTGCAATTAAGTTGAGGAATGCCCGGCGGGTAAAAAGGTATCGGGGTCCGAAGAATTTACTTGGTTTGATAAAGCGCCAGTTTGGCGTTGAGCGTTTTGGGCGTGATGCCCAAAAGCCGGGCAGCTTGCGTCTTATTGCCGCCGCTGGCGCCAAGCGCGCGTTCGATGGCTTGGCGTTCAGCTTCCGCTAATGATAAAGGCGCACCGCTCGTCTCATCTATTACCGCGGCCAGGCAAAACTGTCGAATGTCATCCTCGGTGAGGTTTGGACCGGGGGCCAAGACCGCGAGCCGTTCCATGGCATTGCGCAACTCACGCACGTTCCCCGGCCAGCCGTGGGCTTGCAGCGCCGGGGCGAAGTCGGTGTTCCAGGGTAGCGCGGGGCGATGGTATTTCTCGGCAAAAGATTCGAGAAAATGACGCGCCAACAGCGCGATGTCGTCACCGCGCTCGCGCAACGAGGGCAGCTCTAAATGAAACACGCTCAATCGATAGAAAAGATCCTGGCGCAGCTTGCCCTCTTTAACGGCGCTTGCCGGGTTTCGGTTGGTCGCGGCCACGACCCGCACCGAGATCGGAATATTGGCGTTGCCGCCGACGCGGCGTATCTGGCCTTCTTCGAGCACGCGCAAAAACTTCGCCTGCACTTCCGGCGCCATCTCGGTGATCTCATCGAGAAAAAGCGTGCCGCCGTCGGCTTGCTCAAAACAGCCCTGGCGGCGCTCGATGGCGTTGGTAAACGCGCCCTTTTCATGGCCGAAGAGTTCGCTCTCCATGAGCGTTGCCGAAATGGCGGCGCAATTGAGCGCGAGAAATTCTCCATCGCGCCGCGGCGACAGATCGTGCAGCGTGCGCGCTACCAGTTCTTTGCCGGTGCCGCTCTCGCCGCTCACCAACACGGCGGCGTCGGTCGGAGCGATCTGGCCGAGACGCTGGTAGAGTTGGCGCATGGGCGGTGACTTGCCGATAAGTTCGCCGTAGGAACCGAGCGGCGACTCAAGCTTCCGGCGTAGTGCATTGGCTTCGCGCGCCAGGGCGACCTGTTTGAGGCCCCGTTGGAGCACCTCGCGCAATTTCGGCGGCTCCAGCGGCTTGGTCAGGTAATCATAGGCGCCGAGCTTGATCGCCTGCACCGCGGTCTCGATGGTGCCCTGCCCCGTCACCATGATCACGGCCAGTTGCTGGGCGCGCGCGCCAAGCGCTTCAACGAATTCAAGACCTGTCATTCCCGGCATCATAAGATCTGTGACCACGGCATGGGGCAGATTGGCATTGCAAAAATCGAGCGCCGCTTTGCCGTCCGGCGCGGCGGTTGCGGCGTAGCCCCAGGTTTCGAGCAGAGCCGTGAGGCCATCGCGAGTTGCGGCGTCATCATCGACGACGAGCACGTTGAGGCGCGGGCGAGCCATGATCAATCGACCTCCAGGGGTAGCGTGACGCGGAAAACCGCCCCGCCGTCGCGCTCCTCAAACGCCAGCGAGCCACCGTGGGATTCGGCGACGAGCTGGCTCAACGGCAAGCCGATGCCGCTGCCGCCGGCTTTCGTCGTCTTGCCGAACTCGAACAGTTCTTCTCTTCTTTCGCGCGGCACTCCGGGTCCATTATCGGCAAAGCGCAGGACCAGTTGGGGGCCGTCTTTTTGCGCCGAGACATGAAGAGCGCCGCCATCGGGCTGCGCCTCCAGGGCATTGCGCATTAGGTTGTCGAAAGATTGCCGTAGCCGAGTGGCGTCGCCCTGAATGTTCCACGGGCCGGGCGCCAGTTCCTGGGTCAACAGGATTTTCTGTGCCGCGCATGGCGCGGCGATCGCTTCCAAACTCTGCGCGAGAACGCCGGCCACATCCACCGGTTTGCGCTCCATCGTGACCGGCGCGGAGTAGTCGGTAAAATCGCGGATCAATTGGCTCACCTGGCGGACGCTCGAATCCACCGCGGCAAACGACCGCTCGGTTTGACCGTTGCCGGTCTCGGCGTTTGCTTGCGCGCCGTTGCGCAGCAGTTCGAGATGGACAGCAAGTGCATTGAGCGGCGTGCGCACCTCGTGCGCCAGCGTGCGGGCCGCGATGGCAAGGCGCTGGAGCGGCGCGGGGGCGGCGGTGGCTTTTCGCTGCTTCATGACTAAACGGTCGATCAAGTCCAAGCTGACGCCGACTTCGTCCCGTCTCGCGTAGTCAGGTCGCGTCGCGTAAGTGCCGGCTTCAGCCTGGCGCAGCGCATCGCTGATAAGACGAAAGCGGCGCGTGTATAGCGTCGTGGTGAGAAACGCGCTCAACAAGGCGACGGCCCCGCCCAGGACGAACAAGAGCGCCAGTTGCCGCCACAACCCGGCAAGCATTTCCGTCCAATCCGCAGGATTGATCCAAAGCCTCAGCCCGCCGGGTCCGGCCACTCCTTCCGGCATCTGCAGTGGCACCAACACATCGTAGTAGGTCGATTTCCCTTGCGTTTTAGAATTGATGGTCGTGACCCCGCGGGACAGACTGCGGCGCAGTTGGGCATCAAGTAAAGTCTCGCCTTTGGCGTGCCCTCTGGAACTATAGAGGACCGCGCCGTCGGCGTTGAGCACCCACATCGCATCTATGCCGCCGCTACGATCAACAAAGGCCTGGATCAGTCCTTTCACTTCCGTGTGGCGCGACGGCGCGCGGCCCGGCACAACTGTAGCCCTTGGCGCCGCGCCGGGGAAGATGTTGCCGAGAAAGCTCCAAAATCCAGAAGTCTGTGGCTGCACGACGCGAGCCTGCGGCGCCGGCCGCGCGCGCAAGCTATCCGCCAGCGCAATCTCCACCTGGCGGGCCATCACCAGCGCGGTTTGCAAGGTCGCCTCGGTGGTAAGCCGCTGGGCAATCAACCAGACACCGGCGGCGAAGAGGCCAAAAATTACGGTCACCGTGGCGAGAAAAACCGCGACCTGTTGCTGGCGCAAAGTCATATAGCGACTAGATTACCAGATCGCCGCCCAGGGGCAAAGATTAATGTCTGTCTCGGGGATGGTTGAATTCCATCGCTGGTGGGCGAACAGAAAGTTGGTCATGCCCGCCCCCGATCGGAGTCGAGGGCAGGCTGCGGCGGACATCCAGGTTCATTCATTTTCGGTTTGGGTACGTATAAGCCTGGATTCCCCCCGTGGAAGAATGGCCGATCTTCCACGGGGCGGGAATGACGGAGGGAGAGAAGTCGACTTCTAGTCAACATATTCAGGGCCCCTCGAATTGGAGCCTAGGGTCGTTCAGTTGACATCTTGTTGACTTGCGGTTTCAACTTCGAGTAGCCTCCGGTGTCGATGGCTCGGGGCGCTGACTTCGTTATTCGTGTTCGTAATTCGACAAGCTCACTACCCTGAGTAACGTCGAAGGGTGGCTCGTGTTCGTCCGAGCACGAGGAAGGAATACGATTTCCGTGAAGCGATTGAGTGTAATGAAGCCTACGACGCTTTTTTCGCGCCGTGGAGAACAGGAGTTAGACTTATGCTGTCGCGTGAGGAAAATGATCTATTGACGCGCACTGGTCCGGGCACTCCGATGGGCGAAGCGATGCGCCGATACTGGATTCCGGCACTCATCTCGTGGGAGCTGCCCGAGCCCGATTGCCCGCCCGTACGGGTGAAGCTCTTGGGTGAAGCGTTGGTCGCGTTCCGCGACAGCGAAGGCCGCATCGGTCTGCTCGATGAATTCTGCGCTCATCGCGGCACCTCCTTATGGTTAGGCCGCAACGAGCAGGGTGGACTGAGATGTATTTGGCATGGCTGGAAGTACGACGTCACCGGACAGTGCGTGCACCAGCTGAACGAGACCGACGAGACCACCTTCGCCGATAAAATCCGCATCAAATCATATCCCACCTGTGAACTGGGAGGTGTCATCTGGGCCTATATGGGGCCGCCCGAAAAAGCGCCGCCCGCGCCGCGCTTTGGTTGGACTCAGGTACCGGAAACTCATCGTCACGTATCGAAGGTCAGACAAGAATGTA
>DASWHT010000126.1:0-1724 GCA_036398075.1 Binatia bacterium
GACTTTTCGCCGCCATCGAAGTTGGCGGCATGTTGGTGAGCGATGACGGAGGAGAGCGCTGGTCTCAGGTCACCTCGGGATTGGATGATCCGGACGTGCACCAGATCCTGCCGAGCGCGAAAAATGAAGGGCTCGTGTTAGCCGCCTGCGGTGAAGGCATTTATCGGAGCGAGGATCGCGGCGAATGCTGGGAAAAAGTCACGCCCGCGGGGCCGCGCACCTTCGGCTCGTCCGTGATGGAAGATCGCAGCGGGACGCTTTATCTCGGCATAGCGCTTGGCCGGCCCAACACTTGGTTGCGCAAAGACCGCGCAAACGCGGCTCTCTACGTCAGCAAAAATGGCGGCTTGAGCTGGGACATCGCCGTTGAAGGGCTGCGCGGCGGTATCATGGCCATGTGCCCGAATAACGGCGGCGACGGCATTTTCGCTTCGACGTCGGAAGGCGACGTGCTCGCCGTCGATTCAGCCGGGTCGCGCACGATCATCAGCCGGCTGCCCAGCATCACGGCGCTCGCGCTCGGCGCATAGGCGCCGACGCCGTTTCGAGTTTCATGTTTCGGGTTTCGAGTTTAGGCCTGAAAGACCATGAGGGGCGTGAAGCGTGAGAAAAGAAATTAAACTGTTGCGTCTCGCCTCGTGCCTATTCGTTCGCCTCTGAGAACTTTTTTTGAGCAGCCTGCGGGTCTCACGAACTTTCGAATTTTGTGATTCGACCCGAAACCCGAAACTTGAAACCCGAAACACTTTACTTGCGTGTGATTTCTAACAGAATCTTGTTCCATCGCTCCATCGTTTGCACGTAGTCATAGGTCGTCAGACCTTGCTCGGCGTACCACCGTTTGTATCCATAGTCTTTTCGCGGGCTGCCGTAGCCAAATTTTTCACCGAGTATCTTTTGGCCTTCCGGTCCGATCATGAAATCAATGAACAGCAGCGCCGCGTGTGGGCGTTGTGTATTCGCGAAGGTGGCCAATGTGCCTGCATTGGTCGGGACCAAATCCAGCGGCAGCCACGCCACCGGGGCTTTGCGCATTACGGCCAGCCTGATATTGCTGTCCACGGCCGTAAACGTAAGCGGCACTTCTCCGGAGACGATCAACTCATTCAAACCCAGGGCCGGCATCGAATAGTGCTTGATGTCTTGTGCCGCCAATTTCCTGATGAACCCTTCGCCTTTTGCTTTCAGCATGGCGCCGAGCATGCGGGTGCCGATTTCCTCAACGCTGATTCCCATCTTGCCTTTCAGCGCCGGCTTCAACAGATCGTCGAAACTCTTGGGCACTTCGGTTTCACGGATGATGTTCTTATTGTAACCGACACCGACGTAGGATTCGCGGTCCACGGCGTTGAAGAATAATCCTCCCGGGGCCTTTTCTTTCGAACCCTCCGGATAGTCCGCGAGATGCGGCGACGAAAAGGGCAAAAGCAGCTTGTTGTCGCGCAGCAGCATCACCGCGCCGGGAGTGGTTTCGATGGCATCGACATTGTAGCGTCGCGCCTGGGCCTCGCTCACTATTCGAGTGGCCAAATTCGTCGCCGGGGCGCGATAGAACTCCACGGTCACGCCGGGATATTTGGCTTCGAAGGACTTGGCCATTTCCTTGTAAGTGCTGAGCGAAGTGTACCAGGTAAGCTTCCCTTCTTTTTTGGCGCCTTCATACAGCACACGCTCACGGTCCGCGCCCGCGTACTTCGCCAGGTCGGCAGCCGTCCTGGGCGGTG
>DASWHT010000127.1:0-2005 GCA_036398075.1 Binatia bacterium
CGCGGCATAGTAACGCCGCGACTTGAGCCAAGTTCAAATTCCGCGCCGAGATGAAGTCAACGGCCAAAGCGTCGAGGCCGCCTCGCTCCTGTTCCGCCGGGCCGAGAAGAACGATCACTGCGCCGCCGGTGCGCCCGCGCCACCACCGGGCAACGGCGGCGAAATAAGCGGCGGGCCAGTTTTTCTCCCTGGCGCCGCTTCCCGGCGCCAACACGAGCACCGCTTTTTCCTTTAGCGCATATCGGTCCCAAAACTCTTCGCGCCATTTAAGCGCTTCGGGCCGGAGCGGAATGTTTACAGCGCCGCAATGGTTTTGCGGAAATCCGAGGCACGATAGATAGTAATCCGCTTGATGCGACGTTGAGGAGTTCGCGCCGCGAAACGCGAACAGCCGCGCCCGTCCCGCCGCGACCGCGCCGAGTTCTCCGGCAAAAACGGGCAGACCGCTCCCCATCCACGAGTAAATCCGCTCGTAGGGCGAAAAAAAATCGCGCACCCGCCGTTCGAAAGCGCCGCCGGCGACAAACAGCCGGTTAATCTCATATCGTTCTAGCGTGCCAACCGCAATATCTCGAGGCACGATATCGGCAAATTCGGTTTTGGCAAACACTTCGAGCTGCGCGGTCTCGGCCAGCGCGTGGAGAGCCGGAATCAAACAAACGAAATCCCCCAACGCGCCGGGGAAAAGAACGGCGATACGCGGCTTGTTTAGATCGGTCATGGGTCGATAGTGTGGTGTTTCTAAAGTTAGCACATAATTCAATCGTCATTCCGGGCAACCCCCGTGAAAACCGGGGGGCGACCCGAAATCCAGGGTAAGGGCGGGTTTGTAACCCGCCCCTACTAGCCCGCTGGAACTTGTCCTGAGCCCAGCCGAAGGGCGGGCATGACGGTGACCACCGACTTCTTTTACGAACATTAGGTCCAAGACACTAGCAGGTTGCTGAATAAAGTTCGGAATGCTTCGAGAGCCTCATGCTTCGGCAGGCTCAGCAGAACGGAATTTTCTCAATCATTTCAAAGCCCCCCTCCGTTCGTCCTGAGCGCCGTCGAAGGACTCCGACAGAGTTTTTCAGCATCCTGCTAGTACTACTGTGTCAGAAGTCCGTTCATGGTTCGACAGGCTCACCACGAACGGACGACAACGCATCGAAATTCGGTCACATAGCCGTTCGTCCTGAGCTTGTCGAAGGGCGGACGGCGGGTTATGACCTAGTAGTACTAGAGCGATTTTCAACAATGTTCTGGACAGTTTCACTGCGTCCGTTTCATTGACAATGCTAGAGCAAGCATATAGCATTATTTCTCAACCGATTCGAACTTCACTCCCATCAAGAAAGACGAGCGTAACTGTGGCAAGGATGAACGGCGCCCGATCCATTTTGGATTTGATCGGCTCCACTCCGGTCGTCAAGCTGAGAAACATTCCGGGTAAAGACGACGCCGAGGTGTGGGCCAAGATGGAATCATTCAACCCCGGCGGGTCAGTCAAAGACCGAATTTGTTTCAATATGATCGAGTGCGCCGAGCGCGAGGGAAAACTTAAGCCCGGCGCCACCATCGTGGAGCCCACCAGCGGCAACACCGGCATCGGCCTGGCACTGATCGCGGCAGTGAAGGGTTACCGGCTGATTTTAACCATGCCCGACACCATGAGCGAGGAACGGCGCAGCCTCCTCGCCGCCTACGGCGCCCATTTGATTTTGACTCCGGATACCAAAGGCATGGGCGGCGCGATTCACAAGGCCGAAGAGTTGATACAACAGCATGGCGATTATTACATGCCGCAGCAGTTCAACAACCCGGCAAATCCGGAAATGCACCGCAAAACTACTGCGGTGGAGCTGCTGAAACAGTTCAAGCGCATCGACGCATTCGTCGCCGGCGTAGGAACCGGCGGCACCATCACCGGCGTCGGGGAAGTTTTTAAAGCCAGAATGAAAAACGTCCACATCGTGGCGGTGGAGCCGGCGGCCTCGCCCGTGATTTCCGGCGGCGAGCCCGG
>DASWHT010000128.1:0-7496 GCA_036398075.1 Binatia bacterium
CCACTATCTGAACCTCCGCCACATCTGGGGCGATACCGAAGACTGCAGCGGCAGCGACTTCGTCGCCGATACGCCGAACTGCGCGGGGCCAAATTTTGGCAAACCAACGTTTCCGAAGGCCTCGTGCAGCAACGGTCCCAATGGCGATATGTTTGTGAACTACATGGACTACGTCGACGATGCCGCGATGTTTATGTTCACACCGCAACAGGTGGCGCGCATGCGCACGACCCTTGATGGGCCGAGACGCTCCCTATGGTAAATCGTGGCGTTCAAAGTTCAAGGTTCAAGGTTGGGAGGTGGGGACGTTGAACTTTGAACATTGAACAGGCGAAGCCGTTGAACCTTGAACCAAAAGCGCTATGGCCAAAATCAAAGTGACCCCAACGCTATTCGAGGCGCGCTGGCTCCACGCCTACGAGGAGGATACGGCGAGGGGACAGGTGTATCGCCCGGAGTCATGGGACTTTCCGCTCTCGCGCCGGCCGCGCGAGGTCATTGAGCTTCACCCGGACGGCAAGGCCAGGTTATTTCTCCCCGGAGAAGAAGATCGCCCCCGTCCAGTGAATGCTTCTTGGAGCGACGAAAAGGGCACGATCGTCATTCGCGCAGCGAGCCAGGGTGGCCGCGATGAAACCAGGCGCCGAATTGTCTCAGCGGCGCCTGATAAGTTAGTGATCAAGTCGTAGAAGTTTCGCTTTTCCAAATATCGCCCACAAAGCTCCTTATCGCAGATTTGCATTCCCCGCGGGCTGCGTGCCGTTAGGGTCAGCGGATTTGTTGCGTTCTATTGCAATCGGCTCATTCCAACCGAATTCGACTTTGCCGCGCAGGCGTGAACCAAGGGCCGCGGTTAGGAATTTGGCTTTCACGTCCCCTAAGAGCTGGCCCGTCTCCAGCAGCTTCACGTGCCCGGAAGCGACGATGTTTCCTTCGACTTGTCCGCCGAGCGTTACTTCATCCGCGTTGACCGTGCCAAGGATGCGCCCTCCGGGGTCGAGGGTGAGACTTCCTTTCACGCGCACATCTCCCTTGACGCAGCCACCAATGCGGATATCGCCGTCCGCATCAATTTTTCCTTCGATAACGACGCCCGGACGGATCACCGATTCCTGTTTATTTGTCTGTACTATAGAGTCATTGGGGCGGGGAGGACTACCGGCCGGCGCCGGCAGTTCGACCGCAGTATCATACTGCCCGGCGAATGTCGTCGGATTGGTCAATTCCTTCCAGATACTCATTAGATCTCCTCCCAAAAGAAAATTGTGCCGGCGGGCGGATAAAAATAATTGTCCAGCGCAAAAGCCATGCCGAAATTTAAAACTCGGCGCGGGAGCTTTCGGGGGTTCGCGGAAAGCCGGCACCTGGGGTGAGATTTCACGATTTTTCCTTGGCTTAGCTGAGGTGAAGGAAACTCAAAAGAGCTGGATCTTAAAGTTCCAGACAACCACCGGCAATGCGCGGAGGTGGAGAAGTTACGCGGTGTGGGTAAAATATTCCCGCACCCTTTGGTCTTGGCCTTGACAGCGCGGAGACCCTTGACCTAATTTGGAGCGTCATTCTAGTAGTACGTTTCGCCGAATCTGCCATGCGGTCATTTCCGCGTTGCGATTTGTTATCCTGCCGGTTGTCGTTTTGCAAAGCCTGGGAGGTCCGATGATTGCCACGCGACATAATTTTCTTGTGGTTCTTCTCTTGGCGGGTCTTATCGCGTCAACCGCGCGCGCGGAAAAAATCCGCACCGCCGTTCCTGGATTGAATCTGAATTATCTCACGGTGTTTAGCGCTGAGGATCGCAAGTTTTTCCGGGACGAAGGGCTTGAGAACGAAACCATCGTCATCGGCGGTCCCGCCGGGATTGCGGCTCTGGTGAGCGGCGACGTCGATTATAGCGGCGCCGGCGGCAGCGGGCTCCGCGCGGCGGTCAGGGGCGCGCCGCTGAAAGCGATCTTGTACCAAACCGAAAAACCCACCTGGTATTTGGTCGTCCACCCCAGCATCACCCAGGCCTCCGACCTCAAAGGGAAAAAGATCGCGGTTGCGCTCATTGGTGACAGCGAAGACCGCTTTACCACACTGTTCGTCGAACGCGCGGGGCTTTCGGCCAAAGATGTGACCAAGATTTCGGTGGGAACGAGCATTGGCGACAAAATCTTGGGGCTCAAGAGCGGTTCGGTCGCCGCCGCAGTGCTTGACCCGGCTGCGACTGTCGCGGCGGAACGGGAAGGGTTACGAAAGCTCGCCTACCTGGGCGATATGTTTCCTCTGCCCTTCCAAGGCTACGTCACGACTCAACAGAAGCTCTCGGAAAACTCGGCGCAGGTCAAAAGATGGATCAGAGCGATGGTCCGGTCGCTGTTATTCGTCCGCGAACGGCCTGACGATGCCGCCGACATCGCCATGCGGCGGCTGCGCATCAAAAACATCACCAAACCGATGTTAGCTGAAGCGATTCGAAGTTATGTTCGCGCTTTTCCCCAGGGTATCCCGGGAACTCCGTCGGCGGAGGGAATCAAAAATATTCTTGAATACGAGCTGCGGATTCCCATGAAACTCGACAAGCCCCTGGCCGCGGACAACTTTTTCGAGCTTCGGTGGGTGGAAGAGGTACGCAAGGAGTTCGAGATCAAAGGTGTCAGCCAATGATAAGCGCGCAGCGCCCATGCGGTTCAAGGTTCAACGTTCAAAGTTTAAGGTGGGGAGAGACGTGGGACCTTGAACAGGCGAAGCCGGCGACCATCAGGAGGTATTCATGAGCACCATCGACCCGCGCACCCGGGCTATATCCGAAACATCAGCTTCGAGAGGCCCCAACCGGCCGCTGTTCACGCGCGGCGGTCCGCCGAATTATGTGCGGAACTCGTTGGCCGCGGCGGGCGAGCCGTTCAAAGGCATTACGGCCGATGGAAGCATAGTCCCCGGCTTGTACCCGGTGCAAAAAACCGGTGTATCGACCCGGTTGATCCGAGAAGCCGCCGCGGACTTTCTCGGCTCCCTCACGCCCGCCCAGCGGGCCAAGACTTTGTTTCCCGTGGATACGGTTGAATGGCGCAAGTGGAGCAATATTCATCCGACCCTTATGCGTCACGGGACGCCGCTCTTTGAGATGAACGACGCGCAGCGCGATCGCGCCTTTGCGCTCTTGCGCGAGAGCTTGAGCGAGGGGGGATTTGAGGATGCGCTCGACATTATGCACCTCAATGAAACGGTCATGGAGATGACCGGCCGGCTTGACGAGTACGGCGAAGATCTTTATTGGCTGAGCATCATGGGAGAGCCTTCCGCCAGCGCGCCCTGGGGCTGGCAATGGGACGGCCATCATTTGATTATCAACTACTTTGTCCTCGGCGACCAAGTCGTTGTGACGCCAAGCTTCCTGGGCGCGGAGCCGGTGCATGCGAAAAGCGGCAAGTATTCGGGTACGCGGGTCTTTAAAGCCGACGAAGATAAAGGATTGGCGATGATCCGAGCGCTCTCCGATCCGCAGCGAGCCAAAGCAATCATCGCGGCCGAAACCTCGGGGGAGGATTTTACGACGGCCTTCCGCGACAACCTGGAGCTTCACTATACGGGCATCCGTTACGACGAACTGTCGAACACGCAGCACGACCTGCTGGTCGGCCTCATCGATTATCACGTCGGCCGCACGCGCCCCGACCATGCCCAAGTCAAAATGGCGGAGGTGAAGGATCATCTAAATAACACCTATTTTTGCTGGATGGGCGGCATGGAAGACCACAGCACGTTTTATTATCGCGTCCAGAGCCCGGTGATCATCGTGGAGTTCGACCACCAGCGCGGCATTGCGTTCCGCGAGCACACCAAGCCGTACAAAGATCATATTCACGTCATCGTGCGCACACCCAACGGCAACGACTACGGCAAGGATCTCCTGCGCCAGCATTATGAAACAGGACATCGCGCAAGATAAATCAGGAGAGTTCCAGTCGTTCCATCCGTTGGAACCGGACAGTTTGTCCATGCAACCTTCTGAACCTCCAAAAACATCCGGAACATTTGGAACGATTGGAACGACTGGAACGTTTCGCGCAGCGAAACTTATCGATACCCTTCCGCTTGCATGCTGAACAGCTTTGCATAGGTGCCTTCGCGGCGCAGCAGTTCTTCATGGGTGCCGAGCTCGGTGATGCGGCCTTCCTGGATAACCGCGATGCGGTCGGCCATCCTTACCGTCGAGAAACGATGGGAGATAAGGATAGCCATTTTCCCGTCGGTGAGCTCTTTGAAGTGTTGGAATATTTCGTATTCGGTTTGCGCATCGACGGAGGCCGTTGGTTCATCCAACACCAGTATTTCCGCCTCGCGCATGAAGGCGCGCGCCAGCGCGATCTTCTGCCACTGGCCGAGGGAGAGTTCATGGCCGTCGCTAAACCAGCGCCCGAGCATCGTCTCGTAACCGGCCGGCAGGTCTTCAATCACCGCGTCGGCGCCGCTTTTGCGGGCCGCCGCGGCGATGCGTTTGGGGTCGTCCATCGCATCGATCTGGCCAAAACCGATGTTTTCTCGGACCGGCAAGTGATAGCGCACGAAGTCTTGAAAAATCACGCCGATTCGTTGCTGCAATTCCAGCGGCTCCAAGTCGCGGATATCGATGCCGTCGATCAGAATGCTGCCTTCGGTGGGATCGTAAAGCCGGCTCAGGAGTTTGATAAGCGTCGTTTTGCCGGCGCCGTTGTGGCCCACCAGCGCGACCTTTTCGCCCGGTCGTATGGTGAGATCGACGCCACGCAACGCCCATTCATCGTTTCCGGGGTAGCGAAAGCCGACGCCGCGGAACTCAATACCGCCGCGCAGAGGCAGCGATAGCTTTCGCTGTTGGCTGGCAATTTTCATGCGCGGCTCGAGGTCGAGAAAATCGAAAAAGTTGGCCATGAACAAACTGTTCTGGTAAATATTGCCGACCGCCGAGAGAATCGATTGGAACGTCGATTGCCCCTGGCGAAAAATCGCCAGGTAGAGCGTCATGTCGCCCAGTGAGATTTTGCCCTGCACGGTATGCCAGACAATCCAAGCGTAGGACCCGTAAAAGCCCAGTGTTGCGATGAGTCCGAGGCCGAATCCCGCCGTTGCCCTGCGCAACGCAAGTGTTTTGTCTTCCTGAAAGAATTTGTCGAACAAAGTCGTGTACCGTTTGAGCAAAGCGCCGCCGAGATTGAAAAGTTTGATTTCTTTGACCGCGGTGTCTTCGGTCAGCAGCCGGGAGAGATAGTTGACCTGTCGCGTTTCCGGCGCTCGGCGAGTGAGCAGGCGAAAGCCGCGTTCCGAGTAGCGGGTTTCGGCGATAAACGCGGGAATACTTGTCGCCAAAAGAATGACCACCAGCCACGGGCTGAAGCGCAGCATCAACAGAGCGAAGGAGATCAGGGTGATCATGTTCTGCACGATCAAGAATGTGTCATTGACCAGTTCCACGGGCTTGTAGCCGCCCTCGCGCCGGGCATTTTGCAAACGGTCGTAAAAATCGGGATCCTCAAAGTAAGCCAGTTCCAAGGTCAGTGCTTTGCGGATGATCTCGGCGCGGATGCGGTTGGCGAGCTGGAGCTGGATCAATTGTTGAATCAGCCGGCGTCCGTGATTGAACGCCGCGCTGAGCAGGAAAAGGGCCAGCTCCAGGATCAAGTAAAAGAAAACGTTTTTCACTTGCTCGGCATCTTGCCCGCTCTGGACCGAAGCGACGACGCCGTCGACGATGAGCTTTCCCACCCAGGCTTGCGTCGCCGGCAAGAGGGCGCCGCCGAGGGTGAGTAAACCCAAACCCACAGTCGCCCAGCGATTGGTGCGCCAGACGAAGCGCACGGCTTGCGGCGTATGAGTGAACGACTGGCGCACCTGGCGCCACTTTTCCGACAAGGAAATCATCTTAGCAAGTTATTGAGTAGCACTGCATCCGTGATGCTGTCAAAACAACCGGACGGGTAAAGGGGAGGGGCGCAGCATGCTGCGCCCCTACTAAAAATCGTGATGCAGGGCGCGCATTCTCATTTGGATTGACTTCTCTCGCCCTATGGCACTAAAAAGTGGTTGGAGCGCCGATGCGGTCTTGCGTCTCGAGCTAATTCCGAAGCCGAGACTCACGACTCTAGCAGGTTGCTGAAAATCGGTTCGGAATGCTTCGAGAGCCTCAGCATGAACGGAAAATCATCAATGCTATCAAACCCCCTCCGTTCGTCCTGAGCCCTGTCGAAGGACTCCGAGAGAGTATTTCAGCAACCTGCTAGACCCTAAACCGGAACGGCGCAGCCTGGTGTCTGGCATACGAAAGGAGCGAAATATGGCGGAGTATAGATTGTTGGATGCTGACTCGCATGTCAGCGAGCCGTTGAACCTGTGGCAAGAGCGCTTGCCGGTAAAGTACCGCGATATAGCCCCGCGCATGATGACCGAGTACGAGGGCCGGCCGGGCGCCTGGTGGCTCATTGAACAGGACCGTCAACCACACAACGTGATACTGGGCTTCGGCGCCAACAAGACCATCGAAGAGCTAAATCAGCTCTTGAACAGCTTTTCCTACGCCGGCGCTCATCGTGGCGGATGGGACCCGGCCCAAAGGATCATGGACATGGACCAGGATGGCGTGGCGGGCGACGTGCTCTACACCACACTCGGTTTTCGCATGTTCTGGATCAGGGATGCGGGCTTCCAGAGAGCCTGTTTCCAGGTGTACAACGATTGGCTCGCCGAGTTCTGCAACTATTCGCCCAAGCGGCTCAAAGGCTTGGGCCTTATCTCTCTCTATGACCCCAAACAAGCCGCGGAAGATTTAGTGGAATGCCGCAAGAAGGGTTTGGCGGGAGCGGTCGTGTGGGCCTCGCCGCCTGAAGAACTGCCATTTTTTTCGGAAATCTATGACCCCTTTTGGGCGGCGGCCCAGGAGCTTGCGATGCCTCTCAGCCTCCACGAATTCGCCGGCTTTCAATGGGTCGATTGGGACTCCGACTCAAAAAAACGCACGGTGGCGCAGGCCATCAATTCCCATGAGGTTGAGAGAACTTTTGCCACGTTGATTCTCTCCGGTGTTCTGGAACGATTTCCCGGTCTCAAGGTGGTCTCGGCGGAATTGAATTGCGGCTGGCTCCCCTTCTTTCTGTTCCGCATCGACGAACGTTTCGACGCTACTGGAATACGCTTTCGCGGCACGCCTTTTTCCACCAAACTGACGCTCAAGCCAAGCGAATATTTCCGCCGCCAGCTCTACGCCACTTTCATCGACGATCTCTTCGGCGTTAACCATCGGCACGCCATCGGCGTGGACAATATCCTGTGGTCGTCTGACTTCCCGCACAGCGCGACTTTCTGGCCCCACTCGCAGGAAAAGATCGCCAAGGATTTCCAGGGCGTCGCCGATGAGGACAGGCAAAAAATTCTCTGGGAGAATGCCGCAAAACTCTACGGCTTTGACATGGATTAGGAAGGCAGGGTGGGCCATGCACTGCGAGCTTTACTTCTGGCCGGCGATTCAAGGCGATTATGCCGCA
>DASWHT010000129.1:0-8541 GCA_036398075.1 Binatia bacterium
GAGGTCGCGCTGGTGATCGTCGAACAGTTGTCTAAGGTCGGCATCAAAGCGATTTTAAAAACACCTGAATGGAGCATCTTCAATACCGACTACAAGAACGGCAAATACCCGATGTATCTCACGGGACGCGGCAGCTTGATCGACGCCGACACGCTCTTTCACCAGTATTTCAGGACCGCCACAACCAAACGAGTGCTGGGCTACAGCAATCCCAAACTCGACGAGATTCTTGACCTGGAGCAACAGACCTTCGATGTGAAAAAGCGCGAAAAGCTCCTGAACGAAGCGCACCGGATCATTCTAGAAGACGCGCCGGCCATACCGCTTTGGAACAGCATGGATGTCTACGCGCACCGGGCCGACCTCGTCTGGACCCCACCGCCGGATGAAAAGGTTCACCTAAAGCAAGCTCACCTTCGCGGAAAATAGAGCCAGGGGAGAGAAGAAGATCCACCACGAAGGACCTAGCGCGGCGAAGCCGCAACCAAAGACGACATTTAACCGCAAGGTACGCAACGGGCGCAAAAATTTTATCATGCGCGCTTCGCGCCCTATGTGTTCTTTGTGCCCATTGTGGTCAATTTTCTTACGTTCACTCTTCGTGCGCTTCGTGGTGAGAATCTGCTTTCTTGAATGCCCTATTGATTTAGCTGATCGATGACTTGGAGCAAGTGCGACGCCGACGGCCGGTCCGAGGGGTTCTGGCTGCGCTGCGCGAAGAGTATATTTCCATCCCGATCCAGCAGAAAATCGCCGCCGGACTGATAGATATCGTCCTTGCCGTAGTCTTGCCGTTTCATACCGTCGAGCAGCAATTTCCAGTACAACTTTAAAGTCGCCGGCGAGAATACGTGAAACCACGAAAGCCTTTTCAAGGCAAATTTTCGATAAGCAACGCGCCGGGGATCGGCGAGCATCGTGAAAGGCCACCGATGATGTTCCTGATAGGTAACCAGCTTCGCCGGCTCGGCGAAAGACACAACGACCACGGCGACCCCACGTCGGTCGAATTCATGTTTGAGTGATTTCACCTCGCCGAGGTGAGCCTGGCAAGGCAGTCAGGCGAGGTGCCTGAGAAAGATCAGGAGCAGATAGTCTTCGAAATATGCGGGCAGAGCGGCTGGCTCACCATGAAGATCGACAAACGCCAAATGATCAAGCGATACTCTTTCCATGAAAGGTTGAACGCGCCGGCTCATTTCATTCTTCCGCCCTCGTACTTCATTCTTCGATTCTGCTGAAAAACCCACCGTTCATCCTTCGAGAGCCTCAGGACGAACGGTGGAGAGGTTGAAATCATTGGAGGTTTTCCGTCCTACTGAGCTTGTCGAAGTTTGAGCCCAGTCGAAGCATTCCTAGGGTTTTTCAACGGCATCATTATTCGACGCGTTCAGGGTAAATCGTTCGGCAGCGATCCTACCTAGAGATCGGCAAAAAAAAGGGCGCCCCGACCTAGCGCCCCTTCGATCCGAATGTGTTGCGAACTACCAGCGGTTACGGCCGCCGCCACCACCACCGCCGCCGCGTCTTTCACCGCCACGATCACCAAAACCGCCGGCTCGCCTTTCCTGGGGACGGGCCTCGTTGACCGTCAAATTGCGGCCCTCGAAATCGGTCCCGTTCAGCGCCTGAATGGCTTTTTGCGCCTCATCGGAGCTTGCCATCTCGACGAAGCCGAAACCGCGGGAACGTCCGGTAAACTTATCGGTGATCACGCGGGCGGATTCGACCTGCCCATGCGTCGAAAACAGATCCTGTAGTTGTGCATCGGTGGTAGCATACGGCAATCCACCCACGTATATTTTACTGCTCATGTTCCTCTCCTTATCGAGAAATGTTATGGTCTTTCACCCTGAGAAACCGATCACCGCTGGAAGCAGAACATGGAATGCAACGCACGCTCTGGTCGGATTGTCCGCGTGGTAGGAACTCGCAAGGAAAGACGGCCCAGACCTTCAATTCTATATTCTTCCACTATCAGAAGGCCCCTTACTGAAGTGTGCAAATAACGTATCTCGTCAGAGGATTCATTGCAACACCAAAATTTGACAATTGGGCCAGCCATTAAACCTGGGTGTTGCGTCCGTCATAGGTTTCATACTATGGAACAGAACTAAACCATTTGAGAGGGAGGATTACACAATGTATCAAACCGATCAGTATCAAGGCATGCTCGCGGAGACCGTCACGGTGACGGGACACAAGAGCGATGTCATAAACGCCTACTACGCGCGGCCCTTGGGGCCGGGCCCTTATCCCGGCATGGTGATTATCCACCACGCACCGGGCTGGGACGAATGGTATCGCGAATGCGCCCGCAAGTTCGCTCACCACGGCTACGCCACGATATCGCCCAATCTCTATTTCCGCGACGGCCATGGCACTGCCGAAGACGTCGGCGCCAAAGTCCGCGCGGCGGGGGGCGTGCCCGACGATCAGGTGCTCGGCGACCTCGAAGGCTCGCTGACATTCTTGCGTTCGCAGCCGCACGTGAGCGCTAAGGTCGGGGTCTTCGGCACATGCTCCGGGGGCCGTCACGGCTTTCTCGCCGCCTGCCGGTTGAAGGGATTCAGCGCTCTGGTGGAATGCTGGGGCGGCAACGTCGTCCAGAAACCGGAAGAATTGACGCCCAAGCGGCCGGTGGCGCCCATCGATTACACCAAAGATCTCTCCTGCCCGATGATCGGCATATTCGGCAACGACGATAAATCGCCCTCGCCGGAGCAGGTCAATCAGCATGAAGCGGAACTTAAAAAGCATGGCAAGAACTACGAGTTTCACCGCTACGACGGCGCGGGACACGGCTTTTTCTATTATGACCGCCCGGCCTATCGCCAGGAGCAGGCGGTGGACGGCTGGAAAAAAGCTCTCGCGTTCCTGGAAAAACAGCTCAAGGGCTAACGGAAGAAGGGAGCGCGCCCATGTGCACTATGATCGTCCATCAAGCGAAAATCGAAGGCCGTGGCAAAAACATCAACGGTTGGTTCGAGCTGAAAGAAGCTAACGTCTCCTACGATCACCCGTACGACATGCCGCTGGAGCATGCTTTGAATATCGACTTTGTAAACGAAGCTGAGGGACCGGCGGCGCGGGTCGCCGTGGAGCTGAGCATCGAAGGCGCGCGAAGTTTGGTTAAGTCCATCGAGGCCGTCCTGTCCCAGGCCGAGGAGCGTGGCGTTCTCGAGGATATTCGGGTCGCAGCGGCGATTCTCTAGCGCTCTCGCGGTTCAAAGTTCAACGTTCAACGTTCAAGGTCGGGGGCCAAGGTTCTCCGCACCAAACGTTGAACTTTGAACCTTGAACGTTGAACTGATAAATTCCAGCCGATTTTTTCGCTTCGTTGGCCGCTTCATCTAAAATGGATTCCCGTTCGCCTCAGGCCGAGATTATCCGGCCGTGGGCGTCTCTACTCTTTCGCGACTACCGGTTAGTGTGGATCGCCAGCGTATTGAGTGCCGCGGCGATCCAGGTGCGTAACGTAGCCGGACTCTATCAGGTATACGAGATTTCCGGCTCTGCGCTACAGCTCGGCATCACCGGATTCCTCCAGGCGTTTCCCTTCGTGATATTCGGCCTCTTCGCCGGCGCCGTGGCCGACAGCTTCGACCGAAAGAAACTTCTCGTCGCCACAATGGTCGCCCAGTTGGTCCCCAGCTTATTGCTCGGACTCTTGACCATGACCGGGGCGGTGCAGGCCTGGCATGTATTTACCCTCGGGTTTATCGGCGCCCTGGTGGAGGTTTTCAACTGGCCTGCGCGCGCCGCATTGATCCCCAGATTGGTTCCGCGTTCCTACTTGATGAACGCAATGACGCTGAACACGATCATCATCCAGACGAGTTTTTTACTTGGTCCGGCCATCGGCGGGGTGCTCATCGATCAGGCGGGCCTGGTCGTGGCATATTTTACCACCATCGGCTTGCTCCTTCCGGCGGGCTTTGCCATTTTCGCCATGCGCACCTCGGGCGTGCCGCAGGGCGAACGGCGCCGCGTCAACCTGCGAAGTATATTTGAAGGCATCGAGTTTATCTGGATTCAACGGATCATCCTGTCTTTGTTTCTCCTCGACTTCGGCGTCACCTTGGTGGGTTTTTACCGGCCGATTCTGCCAATCTTTGCGGCCGACGTTTTCCAGACCGGGGCGGCGGGGTTGGGTGTGCTCTACGGCGCCCCATCGGCCGGCGCCATCCTGGGCTCGCTGGCCGTGCTGATGGTCGGCGACATTGAGCGTAAAGGCGTCATGGTGGTCATCGCGGCGCTGATATTCGCCGCTAGCTTGGCTCTGTTGGGACTCTCCCAAGGGTTCTCGATGGCGGTAGTCGCAACGCTGATTTTAGGATTTGCCGATTCGCTTAGCGTCGCGATTCGGCGCACCGTAGTTCAGCTGCTCGCGCCGGACGGCATGCTCGGCAGGGCTTCGAGTTTGATTACCATCTTCGCCCAGGCGACCAATGGCCTGGGCGCCATTTTGGCTGGGGCCGCCGCGCAATGGATCGGCGCGCCGAACGCGCTGCTCCTTGGCAGCGCCCTCTGTTTTCTGATGATCCTGGCAATCTGCTCCGCCATCCCGCAGCTCTGGCGCTACAGATCGTAAGAATAAGAAATTAACCACAAATAGCACAAGACGAGGGGACTCACCACGAAGGCACGAAGAACACGAAGGGCTCGGATATTTATACTCTTAAACTTCGTGAACTTCGTGTCCTTCGTGGTGGGTCTCTCTTTTTTGCGTTCTTTGCGGTTAAATCCTCCCCTCCCACACCGGCTCCGGGCAGTTCGGAGGGCGGACACGCAGGTCCGCCCCTACCCTAAAATCTTTTCTATGTGCTCTTTGTGGTTAAGTCTGCCCTTGTTATTTTGCTTTGACGCGCCCGGCCTTGAGCTTTTCGCCGATTTCGAAGTGGCGGCCTTGTACCGCTAGCTCCGCTTCGTGATCCAGCTCTTCGCTCCACTGTCCCAGCGAATAGCCGAACCACGGCATCTGCGGTCTGAGCTTCGGCAGCTCGAGCTCCTCCCATATTTTACGGGCATTCTCCATGAACTCGCGTTTGGGCAGCGAGACCGGCGGAAACGGCTCCTTGAGTATCGCGTTGCACAGCATCGCCGATTCATCCGCCGGCAAATGATACGAAACCACGTCCGTTCCTTTGGTCTCATGCTCATAAAGAAACGGTGGAGCGTGCCCTTTTTCCATGCCGCCGACGATGTGCACGTCTTTATGCGGTTTCATGCGGTAGCACATCGCCCAGAAGACTGCCGCTTCGTTGGACGGATCGATGTCCTCATCGACGGCGACGACGATCTTGCCGACGCCGGGATGGAACGAGCACGCTGCGTGCAGCGCGCGCCAGACTTCCGCTTCGTTGGGCCGGCGCATTTGAATGATGACCAGTTTATAAGTGTTGGTCAGCGGTTCATGCATTTCCACTCGGAGCACGCTGGTGATGCGGCATTCGTCGCGCAAGTGGACGAGCATCAACCGGTCATAACCGATCTTGCGAATCACCGACGATTCGCTGGGCGTCAGTTGGCTCAGCCACGAAGTATAGATCGCGTCCTTGCGATGCGTGATCGCCGTCACATCCATGAAAGGATTCATCTGGCGCGGATGCATGTAGCCGTGGGACTCGCCGAACGGCCCTTCCGGCTCGATATATTCGGTATTCAAGTAACCTTCGATGACGATCTCGGCTTCCGCCGGCACCATGATGTCGTGGGATAGGCTCTTCACCATCGGAATCGGCTCTCCGGCCAATCCGCCGGCCACGCCGATTTCATCCACGCCGTATGGAATCTTTTGCACCGACACGTAAGACACGATCGGCGGCGCGCCGATCACCAGAGAGGCGGGAAGATGCTTGCCTTTCTGCTGGGCTTTTTTCCAGTGGAGATAGATGTCTTGGCCTAAACCGGAAGGAAACACGCCGATGCGCCGGCGCGCTTTGATCTGGCCGCGGTAGTTGCCAATGTTTTGAATGCCGGTGTCCATGTCAGCCGTGATCCAGTGCGAACAAGTCGTGTACGGCCCGTTGTCGAAACCCGGTGTTGAAATCGGCACCGGAAAGCGGTCCAAGCCGTTGCCTTCTCTATCCAGATCATCGCCTTGAATCACCACGTCTTGGCATTTCGCGTTGGTTACCGTGACGGGATTAATCGGCTCCGCCAAGGCTTTTTTCCAGCGCGCATCCATCTTCTCCGCGCTGTCGCAACCCATGCCGAGATAGTAAATTTTCGGCTGCCCCGCCAGGGCGCCGACCACCACCGGCATGTTATATCGGCGGCCTTTGGCGTCGGTAACATTTTCGAACAGCCACGCTTTGCGGTCCTCTTCCGCCAGACCGCGATACTGCCAGCGGACTAACGGGTGCAGTTCCGTGTCTTTATTGATCAGCCTCGTGATCCGTCTCAAAAGGCCGTGCTCCTCAAGATTTTTGAGGTGCTGGTGCAAATCGAAATACGGCATACTCGTGCACGCTCCTATTCTTCTAATGAATCTGAAAGTGATATCCGATCAGTCCCGGCAGGTCAACAACAGGCAGAAATCGGTTGTGGTTCAGTTTGATTTCAACACCGCATCGATGTAGGGGCAGGCCTACGTGCCTGCCCTCCGTGGTTCGACGGGCTCACCACGCCCTGAGCCTGTCGAAGGGCGGAACGGGCAACCACATAGGGTTATCCCTACAAACCGTCTTTCGCCAAGCAGCCTACTGCTGTTTGCCGTATTTACTCGCGAGCTGAGCGAAGAACCCCTCCCGCTCTAGGTCGGAGAGTATGGACTTGTCGATGAAATCGGCGACGCGCTTGCCGCGCATTTCCGGCACCGTGGGCGTCAGATTCTCGATCTCCGATTGAATCACTTCTTCCATCGGATAGGGCTTGGCGGGCAGAAAATCAACGACATAATTCCTATACAGCGCTTCGACGCGCCGCGGTTCGTGCTCGCGCATATGTTTGCGAAAGCTCCCCAAGGCAACGTTCTTATTGGCCCGGCCGATATAGATCGCTTCACAAAAGCTCATCATAAATGCCCGCGCCTTCGGACGACTGTTCTTGAGGAAATCCCGCTTCGCTGATAGATCGCTGGCGCTGGTATGGATGCCAAGATCTTTCAAATCTGCAAGCAGGGATAGCTTCATTCCCTTGGTCTCGGCTTCATAGATATTATCCGGGCTCACCAAAGTTGCATCGATCATTCCCTGGTGCATGATCATTACGCGTTTGTTGGACTCCGCTAGACCGGTGGCGAGAATATTGACATCTTTACCCGGCGTGAGTCCTAACTTGAGCAACGCGCGCCGCGTCGCAAAGTCCACCGTAGTTCCGGGGCGGATGATTCCGACGATCTTTCCCCGCAAGCCTGGCACGCTCGTGATGGACGGATGTGCTGCCAATGTCCAGGCCGAGGGGCCAAAGGTACCGATGATCGCGACGGGCAAACCGCGCGCCGCCGAAACCATAGAGGTGGAACCCGGCGCGCCGAGAATCTCAACGTCGCCGCCGGTGAGGGCGCCGATGGCGGCGTTGCCCGCGGCGATCACGACCAGATTGACATGCAAGCCGTTTTTTTCGAATAGCCCCGCGTCTTTTGCGATCCAAAGCGGAATTCGGCTGCCGGTCACCGAAGCGTAGGAGACGTTCAATGTTTCCAACTGCTGGGCCGGCACTGATCGAATCGATGCAAACGGCGTGACGGCGACCAGAATTGCGGCCAATGTGAAACTTTTAGAATCTAGCTTAGCGTTCACCGATTAGATTACCCCGTTACTCCAGCACTCCTTCAGTAAAGGCTCCGAAAAAAGCCGCTGCTCTCGAAGCGCTTGCAGTAGCTCATGTCCACGAGTTCTTCGGCCTTTACCTGCGCCGCTTTGGCATTGAGCCCATGCTGCGCCATCAACTTGAGCATCGAAGCCACGCCTACCATCGACGGGCAGGGCATTTTCGGCAATTCGGCGACCAAAGCTTCATAGGCTTTTTCGATGCGGTCCGCTCTATCCAGTCGCAAGTTACGGCCGAGGCTTCTCATGACAATCTCTTTGTTCGCCGGCCTATGGACGAATGCCACGCCTTCCACCGTGGCCTTCGCGACGTTTTCTACCAACTGAGGATTTGTCTTGATCAAGCTGCGCGCGACGACTATGCCGGACGATTGAAAGGGCACATTTTCTTTGCCTAAATCAACCAAAACCCGATAGCCCTCGCTCACCACCACATGACCGAATTCAGGGGACAAACTGGTCGCTTCGACGCTACCGGCGCGGAGTGCGCCCATCCGTTCAGGAACCCCGCCGATTCCCAACAACACGATATTGTCGCGCCGCGGCACCAGCCCGAGATGATCAAGCGCCACGTAGGCCGCCATCGAAGCGGAACCGGCGGGAGTTCCGATGGCGACTTTCTTGCCCTTTAAATCCTCACCACCTTTGATCGCCGGTTTGGCGACGAAGAGATAATCGAGCCGGTTCTCCACCCCGAGAATCATCGCGAAGTCGCCGCCCCCGGTATTGGCGTTCAAAACATGGGTGCCGCCCACCATCCCCACCG
>DASWHT010000130.1:0-5263 GCA_036398075.1 Binatia bacterium
GTCCCTCATTTTCAAAGGATGTCACCAAGGCCACGAAGGCTTCGGATATTTTATACTCCTAAAATTCCTGTCCTTCGTGACCTTCGCGGTGAGATCGGTTTTTCTTTACTTGCCCCCGTGCAGCGCCTCGTAAATTTTTTCCGCCGTGATCGGCAGGCTGGTAATTCTCACGCCGCAGGCGTCTTCCACGGCGTTGGCGATGGCCGCCGCCGTGGGAATATTGCCGGTCTCGCCGATCGGCATGCTGTCATAAGGGCCGGCTCCGTGCGACGCTTCTGTAACTGAGCCTTTGAATACCGGCACATCCTTGATCGTAGGGATCTTGTACTCGCCGAAATGAGTCGTTGCGACTTTACCGTCGCTAATAACGATCTCTTCCATCAGCGTGTAGCCGATCCCAGTCATGCTTGCGCCCTCGATCTGCCCCTGGTGCATCAGCGGATTGAGGACCGTGCCGGTGTTATGCGTCGAAGTGAATTTCTTGAGCTCGACCTGTCCGGTTTCCGGGTCGACTTCCACTTCCGCCACCTGGACGCACATGGACGCCGCGTGAACCTTGGAGGTATCGTTAAAAGTCGCATCCACCGCGATCGGCGCTCCCTTGGCTTTGACGATTTCGCCGTACGTCAACCGCCGCTCCATCCGCGGGTGCAGCGCCGCCCCCTTCGCAAGCGTGATTTCATCCGCTGCCACGCCCATCTGGCTGGCCGCGGCTTGTTTGATGGCGTCGACGGCCTTGAGCGCCGCCTCATAACCGGCGTTGCCATAGACCCGCGTCGCCCGGCTGCCGCCGACTCCGGTATCTTTCACGCCTGTCTGCGTGTCCAGTTGCCGAGTCTTGATCTGGCTCAATGGCATCTTGAGTTCTTCCGCGACGATTTCGCTCAGCACCGTGTAAGTGCCCGCGCCCTGATCGGCCATGGCGGAGGAAATCGTCGCCACGCCTTCTTTATCCAGCGAGATCGCGACAGTGCCGACACCGCCGGCGGGCGTCCACTGCACCAGCGCGATGCCGCGCCCGACATTTTTCGGCTTAGGTCTCTGGTAACCCGAATCGTCCAGCGCCTTTTTAAGGGTCTCGTCGGTTTTTATGTAGCTGTACTCCTCGCCCGTCGGATCGATATCGCCGTCATGCATCAAGTTTTTCTGGCGGAACTTGATCGGGTCCATTCCCAGTTTTTTCGCGATCAGATTCATCTGGCTCTCGTTAGCAAAGAATCCCTGGGGATCGCCGGGCGAGCGCATATGGCCGCAGGGGATTTTGTTGGTGTAGACCATATGTTCCTCGATAAATGCGTGAGGAATATTATACGGCCCGGCCGACAAGTGCGGCCCATTCAGGAACGCGTTGGGCTTGAACGCGCCGTAGGCTCCGCTGTCGAAGATAAAGCTCATGCGGTGCGCCACCAGGGTTCCATCCTTTTTTACCCCGGTCTTAACATGGATGATCGAGGCGTGCCGGGGATTGCCCGCGACAAATTCCTCCTCGTAGTCCATGACCAGCTTCACCGGCCTTACCGCTTTCTTGGACAAAAGATACACGACGGCGAGATCCATAAAATCGCCCTTGCCGCCGAAGTCGCCGCCGATGTAGACGGGGTTAAAATTCAGTTTTTCTTGCGGCAGCTTGAGCGCGTTGGCCACCTGCTCGCGGACGCCGTAGGGCACTTTGCTGCACGACCAGAACTCCGCCGAGCCGTCGGCCGCCGCACTGACGACGCAGGAATGGGGCTCGATATAACTCTGATGCACCACCGGAGTTGTAAAAGTGTTTTCAACGATTACGTCAGCCTGGCGAAATCCGGTTTCGATATCCCCTTTGCCCCAGGTTATATAGATGAAATCGTTGGTGGGCTCCTTGAGCGGCTTCGGCAACCCTTTGTAATTCGTCACGTCCGGGTGAATGAGCTTGGCGCCAGGCTTGATCGCTTCGACCGGGTCCAAAAGCGGCGCGGTCTCGTCATACTCGACTTCGATGAGGTTCACCGCTTCTTCGGCGATATCCTCGCTATCCGCGGCCACCGCCGCGACTTTCTCACCGATGAACCTTACCTCGCCGTCGGCCAGTATCGGCATATCATAAAGCCGCCGGCCGATTTTAAGCCCCGCGCAATCCGCGCCGGTAACAATGGCGCGGACGCCAGGCAGGGCGCTCGCTTTGCTGGTGTCGATCCGTTTGATATTTCCGGAAGCAATGGGGCTGCGCAGCAGCTTACCCCAAAGCATACCCGGCAATACGATATCGACGGCGTACTTTGCCTGTCCATTGGCTTTCAACTCGCCTTCGACTCGAGGAGTGGGATTGCCAACGATCTGTTTCGACGATGCCATCTAGTGCCTCCTAAGATGTGAAAATATTTCTGAGATTAAAGTGGTGATTCCGCTTCGGTGATCCGCATTTTGCGCTCACCGAAGCGGAATCTGAAACTGGCTCCCCGGGAGGGACTCGAACCCCCGACCAATTGGTTACAAGGGCCCTGACATTTCTGCCAGGCTTGGACTATCTCATCATCCGCCTAAGGCGGATGTCGGGCGCTAGTGAGGTTTATTGGATGGGGTCCTCAACCTCTAGTCTCTGCACGTTCCTGCCTACTTCTACCCCTTCGGCAGGCTTCGCTCAGGGTTGCCATACGGCATTTGGGAGATTTCCGCTTAGGTTTCCCTGAATTCACCCGATTTTTCATTCCGCCTTGCGGCGGAAAGCTGCAACTTCTACAGCCAACTGCTCTACCGACTGAGCTACCGGGGAAATAAGTTATGGTTTCCTCTTTTAGCCTATTTGTGCGTCCTTTCCTAGTGTCCTGTGTCAGAAGTTAGCTAAAGAAGTCGGCGGTCTCCCAGCCGTCATGCCCGCCCTTCGGCTGGGCTCAGGACAAGCTCCAGCGGGCATGTTGTAGGGGCGGGTTTCAAACCCGCCCTTACCTGGATTCCGGGTTGCCCCCCGCTTTTGCGGGGGTTGCCCGGAATGACGATTGAATTATGTAACGAACCTCAGATACACCACACTAGTTCTGTTGAAACAACCAACATTCCCGAATTTCTTAAACTTACACGTTCTCGTCAAGCCATCGCCTGCCTCGTCCAGACTCCTGAACCTGGAAATAACCTGCGTTATTTATCACACGATTGGACTAAATTCTAGATTTACTGCGCGGCGATTCTCTCCAGTTCAGCGAGCATTTTCTCATGGTGCGTCGCGGGCCAGTACACGCGATTGCACCGAGGGCAGGCGGAAAATCGCTCCTGAGTCGAAAAAACGTAAGGTGGAACAAATTTTTCAACGGCATCTTTGGCGCGCGCTTCGAGCATGGTGTTGCATTGCGCGCAGCGGGTAAAAGCCCGCGCCAGCGGGTCAAGCCCGCACGCCTTAACGACCTGGCGCAGCTGCTCTCGGTAGTGGTCGCTTTCGACAAAAAGAAAATCCGGCGGTTGCTTTTGCTCAAGGCGACCGTCGCGGGTGAGAATCAGGCGGTGTTCTTGGCGCGCCGCGCGAATTAGACCGTAACCGGTCAAATGCCGGCCGTAGATGACGTCTTGGCCCATGATGCGGAGCCATTTGGCAAGCTTGCCAAGCATGCGGTCGGCGGCGAACTTCAAAGTCTGCGGGTCGCGATTCACGAGAATTTTAGATTGAAACGATTACCCTGAGGCCTTACCATATATGTTTTAAACCATGCTTGCGAAGCAATCCATCGGCGTCGCCATCGTACTCTTCTGGTGCGTGATGAACGTCCTGCTGATCAAACGCCAGGTCGCGGCGCCGCCCACGCCCATCGCGATCCGCGCCAATGAACGGATTTCCGAGTCCATTGAGGAGTGGTGGGGAGTCTATTACCGCGGTGAAAAAATCGGTTACGCTCACCAAACCATCGAACCCAAATCCCAAGGATACGAATTCCGGGACTACTCGGAAATGCGCTTGAATCTGCTCGGCACGAAGCAGACCGCATCGACCAGGCTGCGCATGGACGTGGACGCGGAATGGGCGCTGGAAAAATTTGACTTTGAACTTCAATCGGGGGAAGTGCAATTCAAGGCGTCCGGCCTGGTGTCGCCGGGCCGGCTCGCGCTGGAAACTTTTTCCGCGGGTCACCGCGCCACGCATGAAATTCCGCTCACCCAGCGGCCCTATCTGTTGGCTGCGCTAAAACCTTTTATCGCCACCCAACAGTTGGAAGAGCAGAAAGATTACTATTTTTCGACCTTCGATCCGGCAACCCTTTCGCAACAGACCACCAAAGTGGTCGTCGAGGCGCGCGAGACGATTCGCGTCGGCGATCGCACCGAGCCGGCCCTGCGCGTGCGCCAACAGTTCAAAGGCATATCAGTCACCTCCTGGCTTGACGGCAGCGGCCGGACGTTGAAGGAAGAAAGTCCGGCGGGACTCACCATGACGCGCCAGACTCCGGCGCAAGCGAAAGAACTCGGCCCGGCGCGCGCCGTCTCCTTGGATCTCATCGCGCAAACCTCGATTCCCGTTGCCGCGCCGATCACGAATCCCGAACGAAAAAAGTTTCTGAAATTGCGCCTCAGCGGTTTCGATCATTCGGGCTTCATGCTTTCGGCGGGGCGCCAACAATTTAGCGGCGGCATACTGGAAGTTCGGCGCGAGCCGATGGAAACGATGGGCTCTTTCTCTCTACCGTCGCAAGATAAGCGGCTGGTCTCATTTCTGCAGCCCACGCCTTTCTTGCAAAGCGACAACCCGGCCATCCGGTCGCTGGCTGGTGAAATTATCGGCGCTGAGAAGGACGCCCGCAAAGCCGCGCTGCGCATCAAGGACTGGGTTTACAAAAACATCGCCAAAAAAGCCACGATCAGCATCCCCAACGCTTTGGAAGTACTGCAAACCCGCAAGGGCGATTGCAACGAGCATACGGTTTTGTTCAACGCCCTGGCGCGCGCCGCGGGGATTCCCGCCAAGACGGTGGTCGGCGTCGTCTACATGCGCGGCGCGTTTTACTACCATGCCTGGTCCGAGGTGTGGCTCGGCGATTGGGTGTCGCTCGATTCCGTCTTCAACCAGTTTCCCGCCGACGTGACCCACGTCAAATTTCTCGAAGGCGACATCGACCGGCAAATCGATATTTTACGGCTCATCGGCAATCTGAAAATAGCAGTCATCGAGGCTTCCTAATCCCATCGGCAGAAATCCAAGACATGATTAAAATCACCGATCTGACCAAACGATACGGCGATTTCCTCGCCGTCGACGCTCTCAATTTAGAAGTCGGCGGCGGCGAGATCTTCGGCTTTCTCGGGC
>DASWHT010000131.1:0-19128 GCA_036398075.1 Binatia bacterium
CCAATTTCTGGTCGAAAATTTGATAAGCGATACCGCCGGGCTGTTTAAGAATCTCCGCGCCCGTCTTGGCATAGGTGTAAGCATGAAAGTCTTCGCCCTCGTCGATGAAACGGCGCCCTTCGGTGTTAACCATGATACCCAGTGTCCAGGCGTATCGATGAGTACGGTTGCGGCGGTTGGCCGGATCGAGGAAACCGCCTTCATATTCTCCCGCGTCCGCGTCTATGGGTGTGGCGTGGCCGCCGCTCCAATGGCCGAATGGTTGCGCGCCGATGTCCAGAGCCATCTGGATGCCGTCGCCGGTGTTGTATTTCGTGCCGCGCACTTTCGCCAGGTCCCAGCCGGCGCCGAGGAATTGCGCGCGCATGGCCGGGTTGGCGGAAAACCCACCGCTGCCCAAAACCAATGCCTTGCAATCGATCGTGCTCTTTCCTTCGGGCGTCTCGACGCCCAGGCCGGTCACCCGTCCTCGGTCGTCGGTGAGGATGCGCGCGGCAGCGGTTTCAAAGCGCACTGTAATGCCCTTGCTCTTGACGATGCCATGCCACATCTCCACCAGACCGCCGCCGCCGTCCTTGGAATTTATAAAGCTGCTGCCGTGGTGCCAGCGAAAGCGCCCGCCTTCGGGTTTCGCCAGGTTATAGAGAATCTCCCACTGGATGCCCATTTCGCGCATCCATTTCACCGTCGGATACGACTCGTTCACCAATAACTCGGCGAGCTCCGGCACGGAGCGCCCGCGCGTGACGCGCATGATGTCGGAATAAAAATCGTCTTTCGTATAAGCCGGTAGGTCGATCTTCGCCCACTCGCTCTCCGGTACATGCGGCAGCAGCGGTTTCTCATCGGGAATGCCATTGTGCACGTGGCGAAACTGCGCGCCGTGGCTAAACCAGGTATTGCCGCCCTTCTTTTTTTCCGGCGCCTTTTCCAACACCAACACTTTCGCGCCGGCGACATGGGCCGCCACCGCGGCCGCCTGGGCGGCATTGCCAAATCCGACGACCACAACGTCATAATTCTCTGTCTTCATGGTTCTCCTCCACGTTTTCTTGTTTAAAGGTTCGTATTTACCGCAAGTGATTTGGGCGATGCAGAATGAATGACGCCTCGCGCAAAATCGGTGGGCGACACATAGGTTTCCCTATTCCTTTCGGCAAAAAACTGCAACCTCGCGTCGCTGTTGTCGCTACGCTCCCGTTCATGCCCTGCGGGCGGTTCAAAGTTCAAGGTTCAAAGTTCAAGGGGTCAGAGGGATAGCTCCAATCGTTCAATCCGTCTCCTTTGTCCGGTTTGGGAGGAAAGCCTGCCCTGAGCCGCGTCGAAGGGAGGTGGGGGCAATGCGGGCAAGGAGGTCGGCCCTAGATAGGAATGCAACCGACATTCCTACCGCGGAGAATTCGATTGAAATTGCCGGCCGACGGGACTAAAAAGAGTCAGGCGGGAGGACACAATGGGTTTTTGGCTCAAACACAAAAGCAAATACCAGGGGGGGATCCGGCCTTGGCCAATACTTTTGCTCGCCATTGCGCTGCCGGCGCAGGCGCAAGTTGCCAAGCCTTTTTACGAGGGCAAAACCATTCAAGTCATCGTCTCGAGCGGCGCCGGCGCCACGACGGATTTCACCGCGCGCCTCGTGGCCCGTTACCTCGGAAAATATATCCCGGGAAATCCCAACATCGTCGCTATCAATATGCCGGGAGGGGGAGGGCTTGTAGCGGCCAACCACATTTACAATGTTACCAAGCCGGATGGTTTGACGATCCTGGCGGTGAGCCGGGCGAACTACATGGAGCAAATGATCGGGCGGCCCGAGGTCAAGACGGACTTTCGAAAATTGAGTTGGCTCGGCAGTTTCAACAAAACCCCCATGATGGCTGCCTGCCGCTCGGACACGCCGTTTAAAAGCATTGAAGCTATAAAAGCGTCAAAAACGCCGCCCCGTTTCGGTCAATCGGGCACGGGAAGCATCAGTTACGTGTTTGGCCGATTGCTCGAAAACATTTTCGCCGTGAAATTCAGAAACGTCACGGGTTTTAAATCGGCGCGGGAGACTGATTTGGGCATGGAGCGCGGCGAGGTCGATTGTCGCGCCAGCTCCGATCTCACGGTGATCCGCGCGCCTTGGAACCAATGGGTCAAGGAGAAGTACGTCACTTTCATTTTGCAACAGGGGCCGGAAAAAAGCCCGCTAATCCCGCCGGTGCCCACCGTGTACGAATTGGCGCCGCCGGAGGCCAAGTCAAGCGTCGATTTAATGGGTATCATGCTCGCCTTCACCGAGTTCGACCGGCCATTTGCCGCCCCCCCGGCTGTGCCCCAAGAGAGATTACAGATACTGCGGGACGCTTTTATCAGAATGCTCAAGGATAGGGAATTTTCCGCTGAGGCGGGGAAGCTGCTGGACTGGGACGGGGGTTCTCATTTCAGCGGTGAGCAGCTACAAAAAAAGATCGAAACAACTATGAATCAACCGCCCGAAGTGATCAAACGGATCAAGGAAATCCTGACGGAATCGTAATTTGGAACGCTGCGCAGCCAAAGGCGCGGGGATGAGAGGGTAAACGTATCATGATCAGCCTAAAAACTTCGTCAGTGGAGTGGCGCGCCGTCGCGTTGGTTCCGTTGCTCTTTTCACTCTTCGGCATGCCTTGCTGGGGGCAAACTCAAGGGACGATGCCGTTCTACGAGGGGAAAACCATTCAGTTCATCGTCTCGAGCGGCACCGGCGCAACGACTGACATCAGCGCGCGCCTCGTGGCCCGCTATTTGACCAAATATATTCCAGGAGATCCTGGGATCGTCGTGCAAAATATGCCGGGAGGCGGTGGTCTCGTCGGCGCCAACTACTTGTATAACGTTGCCAAGCCGGACGGGCTTACCATTCTAGCCGTGAGCCGCGCTAACTATCTCGATCAAATGGTGGAGCGGCCCGAGGTCAAGACTGATTTTCGCAAGTTGGCCTGGCTCGGCAGTTTCAATAAGGCGCCGATGATGGCCGCATGCCGGAGCGACACGCCGTACAGAAGCATCAAAGCGATAAAGGCGGCGAAAGTTCCACCACGGTTTGGTACCTCCGGCACAGGCAGCATCAGTTACGTTTTCGCGAATTTGTTCGAAAGGATTCTTGACCTGAAGATCAAGCACGTCACTGGTTTTCGCTCCGGCCGCGATACCGACCTGGGTATGGAGCGGGGCGAAGTGGATTGCCGCGCCTCCTCCGACATCACGGTGATCCGCGCGCCGTGGAATCAGTGGGTCAAGGAAAAATACGTGACATTCGTTCTCCAGCAGGGGCCCGAGAAGAGCGAGTTGTTGCCACCCACTCCCACGGTGTTTGAATTGGCTCCACCCGAGGCGAAGCCGAAGCTAAACCTGATGGGCATCATGCTCGCTTATACCGAGTTTGACCGGCCCTACGCCGCTCCGCCGGGCGTCCCGGTGGAACGCTTGCAAATATTGCGTGACGGCTTTCAGAAAATGCTCAAGGACGCGGATTTTGCGGCGGACGCGAAGAAGCTGTTGGATTGGGAGGGGAAGACGTTTTTTACAGGAGCGCAACTGCAAAAGAAAATCGAAGCAACGGTCACTCAGCCTCCTGATGTGATAAAACAAATCAAGGAGATCTTGCTGGAAAAATAGTCTGGCTTTTCAAAGCTGCCGGCGATGACGAGGGAGGCAGCTTCACATTTCAATGATCCCGACCCCGTCCCGCTTCGCAATCTCGGTTCCGTATCGGCGCGATAGCCGTTTGACTCTATCAATCACCCGGTCCGCCACTTCGCCTTCGGCGAGCAGCGGCCTGCCGCGCTGCGGTCGTGGTCTGGCGAAGCCCTGGTCGATGGCGTGAACGCGAATTTCCTTCAGCTTGTTTTTGCTGAACTCGCAGACGGCGAACATGTTTTCCCAATACGCGGGATCGCTGGGATGGCCTTTCTTGCCGCCATTGGTACGAGCGTCGAGAAAATCTGCGGGCGTGGCGCTCAAGTCTAAATCGAAGCGCTCATAGGCGTCGGCGGGAAAGAAGCCGACGGTTTCATTTTGGAAAACGAAATTGCCGACGCTGTAGAATATAGGTTTGCCTTTGTAAATTTCTATCCCCATGGGAAAGTGCGAGCCGTGGCCGACAAAAACATCAGCGCCTTCATCGATGGCTTGATGAGCGAAATTCGTGAAGAAGTCCGCGGTCTCCTCCAACTCCGCGCGGGTGCCCGCCGTGAGCAAGCTTGGCCCGCCGAATTCATGACAATGCGCGCTGACGACGAGCCAGTCGGATTGGCGGCGCGCCTCGCGGATCCATCTGAGATTATCTCGCAGATCGCGTTCGTTGACCTGTGTTGCGATGGCGAACCCTTCGCCGGTCACGTAACGGTTGCCTAACAAGCTTAGCTCGGCTGACTTCGCGTCGGGGATCTCCTTGTCGCTATAGAAATGTTTGCGCGCTCTCTCGGTGCTTTTTTCAAAGCCGAGCTCGCGGCCGACGCGTTTGAGTTGCTCGAAGGCGGCGCCGTCGACGCTGTACGTCGTCTGAAAGCCGAGCGGGTTGATGCCCGGCCGTCCGCGCAAATCCGGCCGTTGTTCTCCCGCCTGATTCCATGGTCGGAAAGTCGCTGTTGTGGCGATCAAGCCGACGCGGCCATTGGGCGTGTCGAGATAGCCCGGGGCTCTTGCTTCGGCAAGGTTTTTTCCGGTGCCGGCGTGGGCGATGCCCGCCTCATGCAAATGGCGCAGGTTCGCTAAAACCCCGCCTTCACCGTAGTCGAAAGCATGATTGTTAGCGCAGGAGACTATATTGATGCCCAGCCATTTCAGGTCTTCCAGCAGGCTCGGTTCCGTAGTCATAAAGGTGCCCTGGGTAATGCCCGGCGTGCCTTCGTCCCAGTTGTGGACGGTGCCTTCAAGATTGGCAAACGCGGCATCGCAGCCGCCGAGAACGGCGCGCAACGCCAAAAACCGCTCTTCTTTGAACGGCGTCAGTTTGCGGGTGAGCATCGTGTCTCCCGCCAAAGCAATGGTAAATTCGCCTTTTTCCGAATCGTAGGGCATGGTAGTTCTCCTAATTAAACACAAAACTATTTTGTTGCTCCGCGTGCTTTTCCGATTCCCTCGCCCGCTCTGCGGGAGAGGAAGTAAAGATTGCATTGAGGACGAGATTATTCAACGTCATTTTAATCCCATCAGCTTCCGGTAGGTTTGAAAGTATTCGTTATACCTGGCCGCCAGAGACATCGGCAGCGGTATAACTTTCATTTTGGGCGGCACTTGTTTCATGATCGGCGCCGCGATATCGCGGCGCGGCACGTAGTAGCCGGCGTCCGCGATTATCTCTTGTCCCTCTTTCGAAAGTAAATAGTCAATGAAAAGTTTCGCGCAGTTCGGGTGCGGCGCGTCTTTCACCAGGGCGAGGCCGAACGTCAAGCCGATGATCGGCTCCACCGCGACCCAGTCAATGGGCGCGCGGTCTTTCTTAAGCCTCTCGACACCGTTGGCAAAGGCGACGACCACGATGGGGCGCTCGCCCGCCGCGGCCAATGTTTGAATCAGGGTATGACCCACGCGAAACTGGATTTCCTGCGTGGCCAGCTTGCGCAACAAATCGACGGTTTTCGCTTCGCTGTAATAACTCATCATGCCCGCCATCCATTTGCTTTCGTTTTCGTCCATCAGCAACTGGCCTTTCCATTTCGGATCGACGAGGTCCCAAAAGCTTTTGGGAACGTTGGTGGGGGGCACCAGACGGGTATTGTAGCCGATAACGTTGAGGGTCGCGGCATTCATGACCCATAAGCCCTTCTCGTCCTTATACTCAGTTGGAAGCGCGGCGCGTTCCGGCGAGTTGTAAATATCGAAAACGCCCTTCTGCAGGACGCCGTAAAAATCGAAACCGGATTGATTGACGACGTCGGCCTGCACCTTGCGCGCCTGTGCTTCGGACACCAGACGCGTCGCCATTCTTTCCGAGCCGATGCGGGTGGCGTTAACCTTGATGAACGGATATTTCTTTTCAAAGCCGGCGGTGAGCCGTTGCGCCGATTGCGCTTCCATGGAGGCGTAGAAGACCACTTGGCCTTCCTTCTTCGCGCCGTCGAGTACCGCGTCGCCGGCGGCATGGACCGGAATGAACAGCGAAAAAAACAGAAGGACGGATAAAATCAACTCCAGGCCGATCTTCATGAATGAACGCTCCTCTCAAGCCAAACTTTTTCACGAGAATCAACGAGCCGAGGATTATCACCGAGTCCGATTAGCAGTCAACCTAATATTGACCTTGTAAAGTTGCCATCTGATGCGCTTTCGCTTGCCTTTCACCTGGGGCGCGTTACCTTGACAACCAGCGGAAATTCCACTACAAAAATTTAACTCCTTACGACATCCCTGGAGCCTGTATCATGCTCCCAAGATCGGGGGTGTGGTCATTTTAAGCACCAGAAAATAAATGGATCATCCTTACTTTCCACTCGTGGTTCTGTTCGCTCTGGCAGGCTTCGTCGTGCTGGCGTTGCTCGTCGTGGCGCAAAAGGTCGGGCCGAAGACTTTCAACCCGGCCAAGGCGGAGCCGTTCGAGTCCGGCAATCCGCCCAAAGGAGACGCTCGCATTCGCTTCTCCGTTCAGTTTTATATGGTGGCGATGCTCTTCTTGATCTTCGATCTGGAAGTCGTCTTTCTCTATCCCTGGGCAATCTATTTTCGCCAGCTGGGGCTCTTCGGTCTGATTCAAATGGCGTTCTTTCTCGGCATTTTGGCCGTCGGCTACGTTTACGTCTGGAAAAAAGGCGCCCTGGAGTGGGATTGATTGCCCATGTCTGAAACTAGCCCGCATCTTTCTTACATTCAGGAGAAGCTCGGCGCGAAAGTTTTCCAGACCCTGCAAGCGCAGGGTGACGATGTCATGCTGCTTGACCGCGCCGGTCTGAGGGAAAGCTTTCGCATTTTGAAGGAAGACCCCAAACTCGGATTCAACTTTCTCTCCGAGATTACCGCGGTGGATTATTGGAACAAAAAACAACCGCGCTTCGAGGTCGTCTACCTACTGGTGTCGCTGCAACGGAAAGCCAGACTCCGCGTCCGAGTGCCGGTGCCTGAAAGCGATGCGGCCGTGGAATCGCTGACGGCGCTTTGGCCCGGCGCGAATTTTCTCGAACGGGAAGTGTGGGACCTCTTCGGCATTCGCTTCAGCGACCATCCGGACCTCAGGCGCATTCTGCTTTACGACGAGTTTCGAGGCCACCCGCTGCGCAAGGACTATCCGGTCAATCTGTGCCAGCCGCGCGTGCCGGAGCGCCACGTGGACGGGACGTTCGTCGACGAGCGTTCGCGCATCAAACTCATGCGGCTGAAGCATTCGCTGGGGCAAAAAAGCTAAGCCGCATCGATTACGTGGTTTGCGATGAACGCTGAAAGTCACGAATTGCCGGCAGATATCATGGAGCTCCAGATGGGCCCGTCCCATCCGGCGACCCATGGCACCATCAAATTCAATCTCAAGCTGAAAGGCGAGAAGGTGCTTGCCTGCGACGTCGAAGTCGGTTTTTTACACCGCGGCTTCGATAAGAGCTGCGAGCAGGCCACCTGGACGCAAGTTATCCCCTACACCGATCGCCTCAACTACGCTTCCTCCCTGATCAACAACGTCGGATATGCCCTCGCCGTGGAGAAACTCATCGGCGCCGAAACACCGCCGCGCTGCCAGTACATTCGCGTGATCGTCAGCGAGCTGGCGCGCATCCACGATCATCTGACGTGCTGCGGCATGGCGGCTTCCGAGCTGGGCGCCATTACCGCCGGTTTTTACATGATCGAAGCGCGCGAAATGATCACCCGTATCACCGAGTACCTGACCGGCGCGCGCCTGACCGTGACCTACGTCCGCATCGGCGGCCTCAAGCATGACCTGCCGCGGGATTTCTCCAACCGGGTGCGGCAAAGCTTCCGGACGATCAGAAAAATTGTCGACGATTGCGACCGCTTGCTTTCGCGCAACCGAATTTTCATCGACCGGATGTCCAACGTCGGCGTTATCTCCCGCGAAACCGCCATCGGTTACTCCCTGACCGGTCCCATCCTGCGCGCCACGGGTATCAACTACGACGTGCGCAAAGCATTTCCGTATCTAGTTTACGACCAATTCGACTTTGACGTGCCCCTGGGCAGCAAGGGCGATAACTACGACCGCTTCGTCTGCCGCACCCAGGAAATCGAACAAAGCATGCGCATCGTCGAGCAGGCGCTGGAAAAGCTCCCCGTCGGCCCGGTGTGGATCGACGATCCGCGCTTCGTCCTGCCGGAGAAAGAAAAAGTCTATAACAGCATCGAAGGATTGATGCATCATTTCAAAATCATCATGGAAGGCATCCATGTGCCCGCCGGCGAAACTTACTTCGCCGTCGAGGGCGGCAACGGTGAGCTAGGCTTCTATATCGTCAGCGACGGCGGCGGGCGGCCTTACCGTATGCGCGTGCGCCCGCCTTGTTTCATCGCCATGGGCGCGTTCCACAAGATGATCGAAGGATACATGGTCGCGGACATCGTCCCGACGTTTGGCATGGTCAATATGATCGGCGGCGAATGCGACCGCTAAAAGAGTGGAAGATCGAGGATTGAGGATGGAGGATCGAAAGTCCACGAATCTGGGGCGGCGCCATCCTCGATTCTCCATCTTCCATCCTCAGTTCGAAAGAGTATGGCCCTAGAGTTTTCGCCGGAGACGTACAGGAAATTCGAAGAGACGGTGGCGCGCTATCCGAAAAAGGAAGCGGCTATGCTGCCGGTGCTTTCTTTGGCTCAGCGGGAATTCGGCCACCTCGGCTCGGAGGCCGTCGAATATGTGGCCGGGTTGATGGGGCAATCGCCGGCGCGGGTATACGGCGTGGTGAGCTTCTACACCATGTACAACATGAAGCCCATCGGGCGCCACCATATTCAAGTTTGCCGCACTTTGCCATGCGCGCTGCGCGGCGCGGAAAAAGTCACGAGCTTTCTCAAAAAAACTTTGGGCATCGACTGCGGCCAAACGACGCCGGACGGCAGATTCACGCTGTCCGAGGTGGAATGTCTGGCTTCCTGCGGCACGGCGCCGATGATGCAGGTGAACGACGATTACTACGAGAATCTGACGGAAGAAAGAATTAACGAGATATTGGAGCGCCTAAAGTAAGCGCTCGAAGTGAAAGTCCGTCATGCCCGCGCAGGCGGGCATCCAGGTTGATTAGGGACAACACGAAAACACTGGATTCCCCCCGTGGAAGAATGGCTGATCTTCCACGGGGCGGGAAGGACGGGATCGGTTTGATCGCCGTGTCTGGAAGCTAAGGCGGTTTGGAGTTTCATTAGAACTCATCATTTAGAACTCAATGGAAAAGCTTTTACTGCGCAATATCGATGTCCCGGACTCTCACATGCTAGCGACTTATCAGTCGCGTGGCGGTTACGCGGCGTGGCGGAAGGTTGTCCAGAGCATGAAGCCGGCCCAGTTGATCGAAGAGGTGAAGGCCTCCGGTCTTCGTGGCCGCGGCGGCGCGGGATTTCCGACGGGCATGAAGTGGAGCTTCGTGCCCAGAGAGAGCCCCAAGCCCAAGTATCTCGTGTGCAACGCCGACGAGAGCGAACCGGGGACGTTTAAAGACCGGCTGCTGATCGAAAAAGATCCCCATGCCATTATCGAGGGCACTTTGATCGCCGCTTTCGCGATCCAGTCTAAGACGGCGTTTATTTATATTCGCGGCGAGATGGCCTTCGGCACCAAGCAATTGGAACGCGCCGTCGAAGAGGCCTACCGGGCCGGATACATCGGCAAAAATATTCTCGGCGCCGGTTACGACCTGGATGTGATCGTCCACCGCGGCGCCGGCGCTTATATCTGCGGTGAAGAGACGGCATTGCTTTCGTCGTTAGAAGGCGGAAGGGGTTGGCCGAAGGTCAAGCCGCCGTTCCCGGCGACCCACGGGTTGTTCGGCTGTCCCACGGTGGTGAACAACGTCGAGACGCTGGCGGCGCTGCCCTGGATCATCGAGCGCGGCGCGGCCGCCTATGCGGCCATGGGCACGGAGAAAAGCAAGGGCACAAAGCTTTTTAGCGTCAGCGGCCATATCGCCAGGCCCGGCGTGTACGAATTGGAAATGGGCTATCCATTCAAAAAATTTCTCGAGGAAGACTGCGGCGGCGTGGCCGGCGGCAAGAAACTCAAGGGCGTGATTCCCGGCGGCGGCTCCATGCCGGTGTTGCGCCCCGACGAACTCGAAGGAGTCAATCTCGATTACGAGTCGGTGCAGGCGGCGGGCAGCCTGCTCGGTTCCGGCGGCGTCATCGTCATGGATGAGACCACTTGCATGGTGAGAGCGGCGTGGAACATCGCGCGTTTCTTCGCGCACGAGTCGTGCGGCCAGTGCAGCCCCTGCCGCGAAGGCTGTCATTGGATGGAAAAGATCTTTCATCGCGTCGAGCAAGGCGAGGGCCAAAAGGACGACCTGGATTTGATCCTCAACGTGAGCAGCAACATCATGGGCAACACGATCTGCCCGTTCGGCGACGCCGCGGCGATGCCGGCGGCTGCATTCATTCGGAAATTCCGGGAGGAGTTCGAGGCGCATATCAGCGAGAAGAGATGCACGGTGAGAAATTGATCATGGAGTACTGGAGTGTTGGAGTAGAAAGGCAATGGAGTACTGGAGTGGTTGAGTAGAAAGGCATTGGAGTATTGGAGTGGTGGAGTAATGGAGTAATGGGCAATCCGAACCCAATACTCCATCACTCCAGTTTGAGACTATGGCAACAGTGGACCCAGTCAAGATTATCATCGACGGCAAGGAAGTCGCCACGGCCAAGGGCAAGACCGTGATTCAGGCGGCAGCCGAAGCAGGTACTGCGATACCGCATTACTGCTATCACCCCAAGCTCTCCATCGCCGGCAACTGCCGCATGTGTCTGATCGAGATCGAGAAAATGCCCAAACTGCAGATCGCCTGCAACACCCCGGTGGCCGAGGGCATGTCGGTGCTGACGCAAAGCCCGAAGGTTCTGACGGCGCGCAAAGCCGTGCTCGAATTCCTATTGGTCAATCACCCGGTGGATTGCCCGATTTGCGACCAGGCCGGCGAATGCTGGCTCCAGGACTACTATATGGAGCACGACCGCGCGGCAAGCCGCTTCGACCTGGGGAAAGTTCATGACCGGAAAAAGACGGTTTTCGGTCCCCACGTAATCTTCGACGGCGAGCGCTGCATCAAGTGCACGCGCTGCGTGCGCTTCTGCCAGGAGGTTTCCAAGACCGACGAGCTGGCGGTGGTGAGCCGCGGCGATCACTCGACAATTTCGTTATTTTCGGACGCTGTGCTCGATAATCCGCTGTCCGCCAACGTCGTGGACATTTGCCCCGTGGGGGCGCTCACCGACCGCGATTTTCGTTTTAAAGTGCGGGTTTGGTACCTGGAAAAAACCCCTTCGGTCTGCCCCGGTTGCAGCACCGGCTGCAACATCAGCGTCGAGACCTATCAAAACCGGATCTCGCGCTTCAAGCCGCGCGTCAACGAAGCGGTCAACAGCCACTGGATTTGCGACGAAGGGCGCTACTGCTTTCATGATTTAACCGGCGGGGAACGCTTGACCACGCCGATGATTCGTCACGAAGGCGGCCTGGCGCCGGCGACCTGGGAGCAGGCGCTGCAAGCGGTGCTCAATGGACTGCGCGCGGTTGAGCCGCTTGGCGGCATTCTCTCCGGGCGAAATACCAACGAAGAAGCCTTTTTGTTCGCCAAGCTCATGAACAAGTTGTGCGCCAATGCCGCGCTTGAAGTCGTCTACCAAGAGCGCGACCTTACGGCGACGCAGAGAATTCTCATGAGCCCGGACCGCGCGCCCAACTTCCGCGGCGCCCGCGACATGGGCGTCGCTTCAAATGGCGGTTTCGACGCGCTCATGCGCCGGCTCGCCGCCGGCGGCTTGCCAGCCGCTTATGTCGTGGGCGAGGACCTCATCGCTGGCAACGGTGACGCCGGCGCGGCGCGTGCGGCGCTGCAAAAACTTTCTTTCCTGGTGGTACAAGATATACGCATGACGGAAACGGCAAAACTCGCTCACGTTGTCCTGCCGGCGACTCATTTCGGCGAGAAGGAAGGGACCTACACCAACCGCCAGGGGCGCGTGCAAAAGCTCAATGCGGCGGTGATTGCGCCTGAGGGTGCGCTGCAAGACAGCGAGATTTTCCTGCGCTTGCTGGAGTCGGCCGATGAAAAGCTTGACTGCGTGACGCCGGCGCAAGTCTTTGACGCTATGGTCAAAGAAGTTTCGGCCTACCAAGGGCTCAGCCATGCCGCGCTTGGCGATCACGGGGTGCTGTTGGGCGGGGGAGCGGCGCAGCCGGCATGATCATCGATATCGCCATCGTAACCGCCAAAGCGGGCCTGGTGCTTTTCATGGTTCTCAATCTCGCCGGGGTGCTCGGTTGGATCGAGCGCAAGGGCAGCGCCTTGATCCAGGACCGCATCGGCGCCAACCGGGCGTCGGTTTTCGGCTTCGCCGGCTTGGGGTTAGTGAACACGCTCATCGCCGATCCGCTGAAATTTCTGACCAAGGAAGATTTCATTCCGCCCGCCGGCGACAAGTTTCTCCACACGCTGGCGCCCTGCATGGCCTTGTTTCCCGCGCTGGTCACCTTCGCCGTGATTCCCTTCGGCGACGTGCTGGTGCTAGGCGAGCGGGTGATCAATCTGCAAGTCGCCAATATCAACATCGGCATTCTTTACATCTTCGCCTTCGCTTCGCTGGGCGTGTACGGCATCGTCATCGGCGCATGGGCCTCCAACAATAAGTTTTCCTTGCTCGGCGCCGTGCGCGGCTCGGCGCAGATGATCTCCTACGAGGTCGCCATGGGGCTTTCGGTCATCGGCGTGCTCATGGCCTACGGCACCCTTGAGCTGCAAGAGATCGCGCGCAGCCAAGGCGCCCTGATCGCCGATTTGTTGCCCGAGTCCTGGAATGTAGCCAGGCTCGCCTTCGGCTGGCTGCCGGCCTGGGGCATTTTCCTGCAGCCCCTGGCGTTCCTGCTATTCTTTGTCGCCGCGGTTGCCGAAACCAAGCGGGTGCCCTTCGACTTGCCCGAAGCCGAATCGGAACTCGTCGCCGGCTACCATGTCGAATATTCCGGCGGCAAGTTTCTCATGTTCTTCGCCGGTGAGTTCGCTGAAATCGTCACGGCATCGGCGCTGATCACGACGCTTTTCTTCGGCGGCTGGCAGGTGCCGTATTTGCAGCGCGAGGGATTTTACTTTCCCTGGGGCGGCAGCTGGCTTTTGTCCCATCTCGCCGTGGTGCTGTTGCAAGTGGGCGCCTTCACGCTGAAAGTCATCTTCTTTTGCTGGCTGCAAATCCTTTTGCGCTGGACCGTGCCGCGCTTTCGTTACGATCAAGTGATGCGACTGGGATGGAAGATGCTGCTGCCCCTGGCGCTGGTGAACGTGCTGATCACGGCTCTGGTGATTTTTTATTTTCAGGGGATTTCGTAAACGCCATGACGGGTTCGGAAATACTTTTCTTCGTCCTCGCCGGGCTGTTGGTACTTTCCGCGCTGCTGGTGGTGTTCCAGCGCAACGTGGTCCATTGCGCCATGGCGCTGGTGGCGGCGCTTTTCTTAATCGCAATTCTATTTCTTACATTGCAAGCGCCGATGGTCGGCGTGCTCCAGATCCTCGTCTACGCCGGCGCGATCATGGTCTTGTTTCTCTTTGTCATCATGTTATTGAATCCCACCACGTTGGAAGCACGGCGCGGCTTGTGGCGGATATTTGGCGCAATTATGGCATTGCTGCTCGGCGGCGCGTTAGTGGCCGTAACTACCAACGATAATCCACCGGCGGACCCGGTGGCAGCCACGGAGCTGTTCGGCAGCCCGGAGGCCCTGGCCCAGAGTCTATTTACTGAGTTCGTTCTACCGTTCGAGATCGCCTCGGTGCTATTGCTGGTAGCTATGGTTGGCGCGGTGGTTTTAGGCAAGAGGGAGCGCTAGAAGATCATGGTGCCGCTTAGCTATTATCTCATCCTCAGCGCGGTGATTTTTACCATCGGCGTGCTCGGTGTCCTCATCCGGCGTAACTTGATCGTTCTTCTAATGTCCATCGAGCTGATGCTCAATGCCGTCAACCTGACGTTCATCGCGTTTTCCCGTTTCCTCGGCTCCACCGGCGGCCAGGTAATGGTTTTCTTCGTCATGGCCGTGGCGGCGGCTGAAGCGGTCATCGGTTTGGCCATCATCATCGCGGTTTTTCGCCATCGCCAGACCCTCGATCCCCAGGCGATGCAGTTGCTCAAATGGTGACCGCGAGCGCGACCATGGCGACGCTGGACCTCCTGCGCTGGATTCCGCTGATTCCGCTCGGCGCGGCAGTCTTCAATATTTTCATTGGCTCCAAGCTGGGAAAAACCAGCGCCGGCATGCTGGCATCGCTGGCCGTCGGCGCATCTTTCGCCATCGCGCTTTATGTGTTCTGGCTGCTGCCCGCCAACGGCGTGTTCAAAGACGCGCTCTACACCTGGATCGAATCGGGCGCCTTGCAAGTGAAACTATCATTTCAGGTGGACGCCCTGACGGCGGTGATGCTGTTGATCGTAACCGGCATCGGCTTTTTGATTCATGTCTATTCGCTCGGCTACATGGGTCATGACGAAGACATGGCGCGCTTCTTCATTTATCTCAATTTATTCATCTTCTTCATGCTGATCCTGGTGATGGCCGACAACCTGCTCCTGCTCTTCGTCGGCTGGGAGGGCGTTGGGTTGTGCTCCTATCTGCTCATCGGCTTCTGGTACCGCGACCACAACAATACCATCGCCGGCAACAAAGCCTTTATCGTCAACCGCATCGGCGATTTCGGTTTCGTGCTGGGCATTTTTCTTTTGGTCACGGAACTGGGACGCCAGGGCGTCTGGACATTGGATTTCGCGGAGCTGCAAAAACATGTCCGGTTTTTGAGCCCGCAGATGATCGCGGCGATCACGCTCCTCTTGTTCGTCGGCGCCACCGGCAAGTCAGCGCAGATTCCCCTGTTTGTTTGGTTGCCCGACGCCATGGCCGGTCCGACGCCGGTGAGCGCGCTGATCCATGCCGCCACCATGGTGACCGCGGGCGTGTACATGACCGCGCGGTTGCATTTTCTTTTTGCCCTGGCGCCAGCGACGCTGGCGCTAATCGCCTGGATCGGCGCTGCAACCGCCGTCTTCGCGGCGACCATTGCGCTCACGCAGAACGACATCAAGAAAGTCTTGGCCTACTCTACCGTGAGCCAGTTGGGCTACATGTTTTTGGCCGTTGGCCTCGGCGCTTACGCCGCCGCGATCTTCCATGTTTTTACCCATGCTTTTTTCAAAGCCTGTTTGTTTCTCGGCGCCGGCAGCGCCATTCATGCCCTCGGCGGCGAACAAGACATGCGAAAAATGGGCGGTCTCAGATCGCGCCTGCCCACGACCTATCGCACTTACTTCATCGCTACCCTGGCCATTGCCGGCGCGCCGTTGACCGCCGGCTTTTTCTCCAAGGATCTCATCCTGTGGCAGGCCTTCAGTCACGGCGCGCTTGAGCTCTGGGCGATAGGTTTTCTTACGGCCGGCATGACGGCCTTTTATATGTTCCGCCAGCTGTTCATGGTGTTTCACGGCGAGTGCCGCGCCAGCGCTCATGCCCAAGCGCACCTCCGCGAATCGCCGCCAACCATGACCGCGCCGCTCGTCATTTTGGCAGCGGGCTCGATCTTCGCCGGCTGGCTCGGCGCGCCGGAATATCTCTGGGGCAGCAAGTGGGATCACTGGCTGGCGCCGGTCTTCGGCGCTCAGGAAGCGCATCACGGACCGGTGGCGTTGGAAATCTACGTGACCTTGGCGACCCTTGCGCTCGTCGGCGCGGCGATTTACCTGGCCTACGCGCGCTACGGCCGCCCCGGCGTGAAAATAGCCCAGGACGCAGAAACCGGCGGCGGCTTTTTCTATCGTCTTTCCCTGAATAAGTATTACATCGATGAACTTTACGATCTTGCCGTCGTGCGCCCATTTACGGCGGGCTCGGATTGGCTGGCGCGGGTGTTCGATCCGGTCTTCATCGATGGCATCGCCAACGGCATCGCCAGGACGGCCCGAGGTATGAGCGTTTTCTGGCAGGGCGTGCAGACGGGCAACGTCCAGCATTACCTCGTTGGCTTTCTCATCGGGACGCTGGCGCTGTTGGGCTATTATATCGGTCAACCGTAATCATGCCGGGTATCGCCATCGGAGATTTGACTCTCTTGCTGCTGATACCGGTCGTCGGGGCGGCGGTTTTATTGCTTGTGCCGCGCCGGCTGACCGGCGCACTTTTTTTCTTCGCGCTCGCGGCGAGCGGTCTGGGCTTCGCCTGGTCGCTGAAAATTCTTGCCGCTTTCGACGGCGCCAAAGGCGAAATGCAGCTCATCGAGCGCATCGCCTGGATGCCGGGCTTCGGCATCGAATACATCGTCGGCATCGACGGCATCAGTCTGTTCCTGGTTTTGCTCACCACCTTCCTGATGCCCCTCGCCGTGCTGGCGTCTTGGTCAGTGCAGGACAAAGTCAAAGAATACCTCGTTTTCATGCTGCTGTTGGAAACCGGCATGCTCGGCGCCTTCGTCGCTCTGGACCTGGTGCTCTTTTATGTTTTTTGGGAAGTGATGCTGGTGCCGATGTACTTTCTCATCGGCGTATGGGGCGGCGCGCGGCGCATCTATGCGGCGATTAAATTCGTCATCTTCACCATGGCCGGCAGTCTGCTGATGCTCGTGGCGATCATTTACCTGGCGACGCGCTACGCTCAGGAGACGCAGGCCGTGAGCTTCGATCTTTTGCGCCTGTACGATTTCCGCTTGCCTGCCAATGAACAGATGTGGCTGTTTCTCGCCTTCGCGCTGTCGTTCAGCATTAAAGTACCGCTCTTTCCGCTGCATACCTGGTTGCCCGACGCTCATGTGGAGGCGCCGACAGCCGCTTCGGTGATCCTTGCCGCAATTTTGCTCAAGTTCGGCACCTACGGTTTTCTCCGCTTTGCGCTGCCGCTTTTCCCCGACGCCGCGCTGGCGAGCGCTCCTTACTTCGTCGCGCTCTCCGTCATCGGTATCATTTACGGCGCGGCGGTGGCGATGATGCAATCGGATATCAAGAAACTGGTGGCCTATTCCTCCGTTAGCCATCTCGGCTTCGTGATGCTGGGGCTTTTTGCATTGAATATGCAGGGCGTGCAAGGCGGCATTTATCAAATGCTCAACCACGGTCTTTCCACCGGTGCGCTGTTTCTTCTCGTCGGCATGATCTATGAACGGCGCCACAGCCGGATGATCGATGATTTCGGCGGGCTTTGGCAGCAGGTGCCGGTTTTCTCCGGCCTGTTGATGCTGGTCACTCTTTCGTCTATTGGTTTGCCCGGGCTGAACGGCTTCATTGGCGAGTTCTTGATCCTGCTCGGCGCCTTTGCCGTCACGCCGGGTTGGACGGCGGTGGCGGCCACCGGCTTAATCCTCGGCGCGGTTTATATGCTGTGGATGTTTCGCCGGGTGATTTTTGGGCCGCTCACGCGCCCGGAAAATCAGCAACTGCGAGATCTCAACGCCAGAGAGCTGCTGATCATGGCGCCCATCGTCGCGCTGATTATTATTATGGGCGTGTATCCGCAGCCTTTTTTGAGCCGCATGAAGCCGTCGATAGATTTTACGCTCAAGAAAATTTTTGCCGTACACTCGGCGCCGGCGGCGGCCACTGCCGCTCAGGATGGAGAAAGCAGGAGCGATGGACGTTAACCCCATACCGCTTCTGCCGGCGGCCCAGGTTCTGGTGACGGCGCTGGTCGTCATGCTGCTCGATCTCTTTCTCAAAGAAAACGAGAAGGGGTTGCTGGCGTGGATCAGCCTGCTCGGACTCGCGCTCGGCAGCGGCGAGACGGTATTTCTCTGGGGCAGCCACGAAGGCGCCTTCGGCGACAGCTTTTACCTGGACAACTTCGCGCTGTTTTTCACGCAGATATTTCTCGGCGCGGCGGCGCTGACGATTCTCTCCTCGATTCAATATGTGCGGGCGGCGAAGATTCACGAAGGCGAGTTTTACGCCCTGGTGCTTTTCGCCACTCTGGGAATGATCCTCATGGCGGCGGCCAACGATCTCATGGTTTTCTTTTTGGCGCTGGAAACCATGTCCGTCGCCGTCTACGTTCTGACCGGCATCCAGCGAACGAGCAGCCGGTCGACGGAAGCGGCAATGAAATATTTTCTCAGCGGCGCTTTCGCCACCGGTTTTTTGCTTTATGGCATCGCCTTGATCTACGGCGCCACCGGCTCCACCAACTTGAACCAGATCTCCGCCTATTTGCTCGAGCCCGCGGCGGACTGGCCCTACTATCTTGTCGGTGGAGCCTTGCTTCTACTCGCCGGCTTCGCCTTCAAAATCGGCGCCGTGCCGTTTCATTTTTGGGTGCCCGATGTTTATGAGGGCGCGCCGACGCCGGTCACGGGACTCATGGCCGTGGGTGTTAAAGCGGCGGCTTTCGCGGCCTGGGCGCGCATCGTGCTCCATAAGCTGTCACCGGTGGATGACGACTGGGTTTTCCCCGTCACGGTTCTGGCGGTGGCTACAATGACGCTCGGCAATCTGCTCGCCATCGCGCAATCGAGCGTCAAACGGATGCTCGCTTATTCGAGCATCGCGCACGCCGGATATCTTTTGATCGGCATCGTGGTGGGGGAAGAGTGGGGCGGCATGCCGCTGCTTTTCTATCTGCTTGCCTACGCGTTCATGACCGCCGGGGCCTTCGCCGTGGTGACCGCCCTCAATGAAGGCGAAACGGCGCGCGAAAATTATCGCGACTTCGCCGGTCTCGGCTACAAACGCCCGTTTCTCGCGCTCACCATGGCGCTATTCATGTTATCGCTGGCGGGCTTTCCGCCCCTGGCCGGCTTCACGGGGAAGTTTTATATCTTCCGCTCCGCCGTGCTCTCCGGCCACACGCCGTTGGCGATTATCGGCGTGCTCAATAGTTTGTTGTCCCTCGTTTATTATCTGCGCGTGATAGTGGCGATGTACATGGAAGAAGGGGGCGCGGAAGGAAAATCCTTCGCCTCGTCTCCCTACCTTTATATCGCAGTGGGTCTGGCG
>DASWHT010000132.1:0-5439 GCA_036398075.1 Binatia bacterium
GCCGGAGCCGCGCGGGCGGACCAACAGCACGCGCAAATTCGCCATCATTGCAACCTCCGAGACGACTTGAACTGCTTGAACGATTGGAACGACTGGAACAAATCAGCGCGCGCGTTCAAACCGTTCAAAAAGTTCAAGCCGTTCAAAGCGTTCACAAAGGTATGAAGGTTTTTTATTTGGCAAACGGGCAATTCCTATTTTTTAAGATTACGTTGCGGTTTTTCATGTCGAATTCGGTGCGGTAGTCGAAAGTCTCGTTCATGATAGACTCCCCGTCGGCGACATGCTCCGCGCCGAAGATGTGGCCCAGCTCGTGAATCAGCGCGACGCCATCGTATGTCAGATCCGCCGAGGGACCGCCGTAGCGAAACACTTCCCGCACCGGCACGACGGCATAATATCCCAAGCCGTCTCGGCAGTTGCCAATTTTGTCGACGCGAGGCCGCCCCGCGCCGATGTAGCGGCTCACCGACTCACCGGTGAAGGCGATGATCAGGTCGTGACCGGCCTCTTTGCGCTCGAGTGGAAAGTCCCGTTTGAGCCTGACCAAAAGGTCGGCGGTTGACGGTATTCGTTCCTGACTGGGCCAGGCGGCGGCGCTCTGGGTGATAAAGCGGACATTGAACTCGCGCTCGTAATAATCCGACGCAGCCTCCACCAGGCCGCGCAGTTCTTTTTCCCAGCCGGCATTGCGCTGTCTCATAGCCGGGTCAGCGAGTACTTTGACCCGCACGACGCGCTGCGGCGGACCGTCGCTGAGAACGCCGCAAGAAGCGAAAACAAGTGCGCTAAGGATGCAGCAAATTATCCGTGGGCGCGTAGTCATCGGTGAGCACGGGGACATCTTTGTCGGCTAGCGGTCCGTCGTAGTAGGCAATGGCGAGGTCCTTGAGCGGGTCGGGGAAAAGGCCTTTGTCGAGAGCGGCGGCGCGCTTGAGGATGTCCTTAATATCCAGGCGTTGCTTATCTCTCGTCGCGATGATGATCACGTTTTGGATCGTTTCGATGCTGACGTTGTCGGGCCGGCGCGCGGCGAAGATATAGGTTTGCGGAAAGACCTGCCGCTGCGTCTTCACGAAAGCGCGGGCGATCTTTCCGCTAGGCCCCGTGACGGCGCTGATGAGATTGGCGACGATGATTCCGTTGGGCGTCAGTCTTCGCTGCGCCAGTTCGAAGAATTCCTTGGTGGCCAGGTGAAACGGCATGGCGTCGGTATAGTAGGCGTCGAGCATGATGATGTCGTATTGGTGCGCCGTGCGGGTCAGGAATAGCCGGCCGTCCTGCGCGTGAATTCGGAGGTTCTTATTTTCGCGCACGCCGAAATGGTTTTTGGCGATTTGCACCACTTCCGGGTCGATCTCGACGGCGTCGATTTCCATCGTCGGGAATTCTTTTTGCACTTTCTTCGGAATCGATCCGCCGCCCAGGCCGATGAGCAGCATTTTCTTGGCGTCGGGGCGAAAGGCGAAGCCTAAAGAGGTGTAGCGGGAATAAACCAGCCTGAGCGCCGAGGAATCTTTCAGATTCATGGCGCTTTGCAGCGTCCGGTCGAAGTACATGTAACGCGCTTCTTCGTCCTCTTCGACGCGGATGCGGTGATAAAAGGTGTCTTTTTCCAAGAGCGTTTTGATCCTGGCCCAAAGCAGCGACGGCCAGGGCACGATGATCGAACCAATTATCGAAAGCGCGGTTACGGCGCGCCCCACGGTGACGCCGCGGAGCCGCACGAGAGGCACCACGAGCAGGGAGAGGCAAGCCAAAGTCACACCTAGCGCGTGGATAATGTTACTCACACCCATGATCGGGATCAAGTAGAAAGCGGTGAGCAAGGTGCCGAAAATGCTGCCGCAGGTGGACACGGCATAGAGCGTGCCGGCCGTGCTGCCCACGGTGGAGAGCTGGGTCGCCGCAAGACGGATTACATAGGGAGAAATCATTCCCAGGAAAACGCCCGGTGGCAAGAAATAAATGCTGCAGGCGATCAGGGGACTCAGGCGAATGCCCAAATCGGCGCTCGCAACCCACTCGTTGACCGTGGGGTAGATGAACGGCAAGACGAAAATCAAGGCGCCGGGAATCAATAGCAACGAGAGCAGCCGCCCGTAGGAAGCTTCGCGGGTGGAAAGCCAGCCGCCCCAGTAATAACCGGCGCTGAGCGCGGCCATGACGACGGAGATCAAGCTGCCCCAGACGAAAATCGAGCTGCCGAAGTGGGGCGCCAGCACGCGGCTGCCGGCGATTTCCAAACCCATCAGCACGGCGCCGCTGACAAAGACGATTATATAATGCAGAGATTGCACCATGGTTAATTCCCCCAGCCCCAATCCTTCTCTTCGTTGACCAGCGACATCGGCTCGAGTAAATCGCCGGAGATGCCTTCGATGAACTGCGAAGGACGCGAGAGCACCATGCGCAGACCGCGGTCGAAGATATTTATCGGATAGGCGATGAATAAATTTTCCTTGGCCCGCGTCGCGGCGACGTACAGCAGGCGGCGTTCTTCCTCCAGCTCATGGTCGGAGCTGATGTTATAGAACGAAGGAAAGCGTCCTTCCAAGGCCCAAATGATAAACACCGAATGCCACTCCAGGCCTTTGGCGGAATGAATCGTCGAGAGCACCAACGGACCCTCGTCGGGGTCCACCGCCAGCACGCCGGCGACACTGTCGTTGGGCGGTTCCAACGCCATGTCGCTCAACAAGCGCTCCAGACTGCGATAACGCTCGGTGATGCCGTAGAAATGTTCCAGGTCCTTGAGCCGCTTCGGATGGTCGTCGGGGTGATTGCGCTTGAGAATGGGCAAATAGTATTGCATGAGGTATTGCACCTGCTCGGCGGGCCGCTCCGGCTCGGCGGCGCCCTGGAGAACTTGCGCCAGGGTTTTGAGTCCCATCGCGACCTTTCCCTTGGCTGCGAAGGAACGCAGCCGCTCGACGGGCTGGCTGCCGTCGAGCAGCCAACGGGTCACCTTCTGGCTCAACTGCGCGCCGACGCCGCCGAGCAGCAACAGGATACGGTTCCAGGAAATCGCATCATGGGGATTGGCGAGCACGCGCAGATGCGCGAGCAAATCCTTAATGTGGGTGGTTTCCATGAACTGAAAGCCGCCGCGCTTGATGAACGGGATATTGTGGCGCACCAGCTCGATTTCCAGATCAAAGGAGTGGAAGCTCGAGCGAAACAGCACGGCCATGTCCCAGAGCGGCACGCCTTCTTCGCGCAGCTCCAAAATCTTCTGGCATACGAAGCGCGACTGCATCTGCTCGCTTTCCGCCTGGACCAAAATCGGCGTCTCGCCCTCCTGCTTGCGCGTGTAGAGCTTTTTTTCGTAGCGCTCTTTGGCCCGCTGGATGATCTCGTTGGTTAAATTCAATATGGGCTGGGTGCTGCGGTAGTTCTCTTCGAGTTTGACAAGGCGGGTTCCCGGAAACGCGTCCGGGAAGTCCATGATATTGCGAAAATCGGCGCCGCGAAACGAATAGATGCTCTGGGCGTCGTCGCCGACCACCGCCACGTTGTCATGGGCGGCGGCGAGCAGGCGAACAATCTGCGCCTGCAGGTGGTTGGTGTCCTGGTACTCGTCGACCATGATGAAGCGGTAGGCTTCCGAAAGGCGGCGGCGCACGTCTTCATGGCTCGCCAGCAAATGCCTGAGCTTGGTTAACAGATCGTCGTAATCGACCAGCGTCTTGGTAGACTTGTACTCGGCATAGCCGTTGTACAGCCGCAGCAGGTCTTCGAGGGACTCGTAGAGGTGGGGATACTCGTTTTCAATCAGCTCAGGCACGGTGGTCTGTTTGTTCACCGCCATGCTGAAAATTTCCGCCACGGTTTGTTTGCGCGGAAAACGTTTGTCTTTATGATGGAGCCCCATTTCGCTGCGCAGCAATTGGATGGCGTCTTGGCTGTCCGAGCGGTCCATGATCGTAAACGATGGCGGCAGATCGATCCGGCTACCGTACTGGCGCAGGACCAGGTTGGCGAAGGAATGAAACGTGCCGCCGGCAACCCGGCTGCAACGGTTGTCGATGAGCACGCTGGCGCGGCGCAGCATCTCTTCGGCGGCGCGCCGGGTAAAGGTTAAAAGCAGAATTGAGCGCGGATCGACGCCGATGTCGATCAGGTGCGCGACGCGGTAAACCAGCGTGCGCGTCTTCCCGGTGCCCGCGCCGGCGATGATCAACAGGGGTCCCTCCACCATCGTCGCCGCCTGGTATTGAGATTCGTTCAGCTCCTTGCGGTAATCCAGCTTAGAGGAAGGCGCGAACGTCGGGATGGTGTTTTTGAGAACGTACCGTTTGGCCAAGGGAACTCCGATTGCGAGTAAATTAGCGGTTTTCCTTTGGAGCGGCAAGGCCCGCGGCGCGGATGGGTTCAAAGTTCAACGCGTTCAAGGTTCAAAGTCGCTCCCAGAGGCAAATTTCGATCCCGCTAAAAAACCTATGAATGCATCGACTGGTCTCATACTTCGGCAAGCTCAGTAGAACGGAAATTCTCCAATGATTTAAACCGCTCCACTGTTCGTTCCTTCGATGAACTCAGGACCGGCTCCGCGGCTCTCGACGAATGAACGAAGTGTTTTCATCAGAATCACCTCTCGCAACCTTGAACGTAGAACCAGGTGTGTCATCATACTTGCCAAGCAACTATTCTTCCCGGCCAGGTAATCGAGATATGATCGGTAGATTCGCTATGATTCGCTTGAAAATTTGGGCGCGGGCCTTCTTGATCTGCGCGCTTGCCGGCGGTTACGCCGCGGCCGAGGAAGGCGGCACACTGCGCGAATTTCGCGACGAAGAGTTCGGTTACCGTTTTCTTTATCCGGTAGAATGGAAATTGGACTCGCTTCCCGAAGGCGAGGCGAATCCGGGAATGCGAGTGCGGCTGCGGGGGCCCGCGGGAAGCTCGTTCGTTGTGATCATCGAACGAACCGGCCAACCGCTATCTAAGCTTGAGTTTCAGGCGGATCGGAACGCGGGAAAACGGGTCGAAGCGATGATGCGCCAGACTTTGGATCAAACATACCGCGCCATCAGCAAGAGCCTCGGCGCTCTGGCCATGAAAACCGGCGAAAAACGCAACCTGAGCGACGACTATGCGGTCAAGTATTATTTGGCGACGCTGCACCAATTGAAAACCGGCAGTCCGGTCGTCGTGGCGGGCACCCATGCCTATCCGTTTTCTAAAGACTATTCGGTAAATTTCATCATGACGGCATTTCATCGCGGCAACGCCGCGGAAAACCAGCTCCTCACCACGGTTTTCAATTCCTTCCGCATGCTTGACCCTGCAGCCCCGCCCAACTAGCCCCGGTTCAAGGTTCAATGTTCAAAGTTCAAAGTAGAAGATTCGGATTCAGCTCGGAGTCCGACACCTTGAACTTTGAACGTTGAACCTTGAACGGGCTTATCCTGGGGCGAAAATTAAGAAGGACTGGCG
>DASWHT010000133.1:0-14225 GCA_036398075.1 Binatia bacterium
CCGCCGATAACGAATGCAACTCGAATCATTGCCCGCTCCCTTCGGCTGTGGTTCGTGGATCACGCCATTTGCCGCTCTATTTATCGTCGGCGCCCAAGAAAGGCAACCAGCAAAACTCCAAGGCGCGAAAACGAGTCATGGGATTGAAGTCTAAGAGGCTCTCGCGATACAGTCGCTGTCTGCACTCCCGGAGTGCCGGGGGTCCGAGCCTTTTCGATATTTTGGGCCAATTGCCCATGTGAAGGAGATTTAACCATGCCCAGTCCGAAACTGCGCTTTTATTTCCGCGAGCCGACCATCGATACGAACATTCCGATCACCGATGGCACGATCAAGATCGAAGGCTTTGATTGGGAATTCGTCCCCAACGAAGACGACGCCGATGCCTGGGATTGCGGCTTTGCCGCGCGCGTGCGCGCCCATGCGAGCGGGGCGGCGCATATTTCCATCCCGGCTTTTCCCAACCGAAAATTTCGCCAGGCCTACATCTTCGTCAACAGCAAGGCCGGCATCGAAGCGGCGAAGGACCTGGAAGGTAAACGCGTCGGCATCATGCAGTGGGACAATACCGCCGGAGTGTGGGCGCGCGGCGCGCTGCAGCATTACTACGGCTTGGATCTCAAGCGCATCAACTGGCTTTCGCCGCGCGTAAAGAAAGAGGGTGTGGCGGACGGAATTCGCATCGAAAAGATTGATGCCGCCGCAGGCAACGCGGACACGATGCTCGATAATCTATTGGTCGAAGGCAAAATCGACGCGGTGATCGGCCCCAACGTTTTGCCATCGATCTCGGCGCGCGATCCGCGCACGCGCCGGCTGTTCCGCGACTACCGCACCGAAGAACAAAACTATTTTAGAAAGACGGGGATTTTCCCCACCAGTCACATAGTGACGTTGAAACAAGCTTTTGTCGATCAGCACGGCAACGCGCCGGTGGCGCTGCTCAAGGCCTTTCGCGCGTCGCGCGACGAAGCCTTCAATCGCCTCGAAGGTCCCGACCCACAGGTGATAGTCTACCCCTGGATGGCGGCGGCGATCGCCGAGCAGCGGGAACTCATGGGCGAAAACTACTGGGCCTACAACGTCGGCAACAACCGCACCGTGCTCGAAGCCATCACCCAGTACGCATACGAGCAGGGCCTATCGCCGGCGAAAATCGATTACATGTCGTTTTTCCATCCCGAGGCGGCGGCGTTAGAAGGCACCTAGACGCGGTTGAAGGTCCCGCGTTCAAGGTTTGCAACCGAAACATCAGAAACCAGCACGCCGAACCTAGCGGGCTTTTGCGTTACTGCCGGGTAGGTTATAATGACGTTATTATGAAATCCAAACAATCCTTGCTGCCGTCGTCCGCGCCATCTTTGGTTTTGCTTGCTCTCTGGCTATTCGGTGCGCCGGTATGCGCCGCCGAGAACAGCAAAAAACTCAGGTTGGCCTATGCCGGTTGGGAACTGGGAACCGCCGTCTCCTACGTTGGCGTAGACGCCGGCCTGTTCAAGAAAAATGGTTTGAACATAGAAGAGATCCCGATACGGGACACGCTCTCGGCGGGAGTTCAATCACTGCTCGGCGTTGATTTGCTGATTGGCTTCGGCAGTCCCCTGGCGATCTTGCAACCGGTGGCGGCGGGCGCTGATATCACGCTTATCGGCGCGCATGTGAGCTTCGATGAATTTGGCATGGGCGTTGGAAACGGCATTGCTAGCGTTAAGGATTTGAAGGGTAAAAAGGTCGGTGTCTCGCGGCTCGGCTCGAGATCCGATTTGGCCGCCCGGGTCATTCTGCGCCGGGCCGGACTTGACCCCGCGCGCGATGTCGAAGTCGTTGCCGCTGGTTTGTCGCCCGCGCGCGCCCTGGCGGTTTCGAAGAATTTGATCCAAGGCGCGCCGTTGATCCGTCAGGTTGCCGACCAGGCGAAAAAGTTGGGGATCAAAGTTCTCGATCTCGATACGGTGCCGGTGGTTACCGATCTGTTGATCACCACGCGCTCTTATGTAAAACGCGAAGAGGAAACGACGCGCCGCTTCATGAAAGGCTACGCCGCGGCCATTCATCATTTTGTCACGCGCCGCGAAGAGAGCCTGGCGATCCTAAAAAAATATTTCCCAGCGAGCCAGGGTTTAAGTCTGGATGCCATGTACGACAGCTTCCTGCCGCGCCTGCGGCCGTTGCCGGAACTTAATCGCGAAGCGATCCAGGCCCTGGTGGACGTAGGCCCGGTTGTGGATCAAAAGACCAAATCCCTGAAGCCCGCGGATCTCATGGAACCTCGCTTTCTCGACGAACTCAAAGGGAGCCGGTTTCTCAAGGATCTCTACACCGAAAAAGTCAGCCTCTAGCCGACGGCCAAAATCGCGTCATCGAAATGATTTGGCATCGAGGATAGAGGATGGAGGATTGCGATCTTCGATCCTCTATCCTCGATCCTCAAATATTGCCATTGCGCGCGCCGTGCGTTTGAGATTTTTTTGAGCGGTCCGCGCACGGCATTTTTCAGCACCCGACTAGACGTTTAAGCGGGCGTTTGCTATGCCGCAAGAAGGCACACCGACGGAGGAAATATATGAGACTGGAAAATCAAGTAGCGATCGTCACTGGAGCCGGCCGCAATATCGGGGAGGACGTCGCTAAGCTGTTCGTGCAAGAAGGCGCTAAAGTGGCGGTGGTGGATCTCGACCCGGGGCGCGGCAGCCGCGTCGCCGCAGAAATCAACGCGCGCAATCCCGGCAAGGCCATTGCCGTCGTGTGCGACGTGGCGTCGCCAGGTTCCGTCGATCAGATGGTGCAAACCGTCGTCAAAGCTTTCGGTGGAGTCGATATTCTGGTCAACAACGCCGCGTGGACCGACCACAAGACGCTATTCGATATCAGCGAAGAAGAGTGGGATCGGGTGATGAACGTTTGCCTGCGCAGCGTATGGTACTGCACCCGCGCCGCCGCCAAGGTCATGATCGAGCAGAAGCGCAAAGGGAAAATAATCAATATAGCCTCGACCTCGGGTCATTGGGGCCGCAAGGAAGCCACCGCCTATACGACGGCTAAGGCCGGGGTGCTCAATCTTACCCGCTCCATCGCCGTCCAGTTGGCGCCCGAGGGGATTCGCGTGAATTCCATTTCGCCGAACCGAATCGGTTCGCCCGTGGGCCAGGAAGACGTTCCGGAAAACCGCTTCGTGCGCAATCTGGCCGGACGCCGGGGCGTTCCAATGGACATCGCCAAGGCGGTGGTCTTCTTCGCCTGCGATGAATCGGATTTTATCTACGCGGTGGATTTGCCCGTGGACGGCGGCGCCCTGGCCGTGCGCGACTGACGATCGCTGCCCGGTTGTCCCTAAGAAAATCACCGGCGCATCTGTGCGCGCCTGTAAATTTCGCAAAACTTGATTGATGCGATCAATAAGTCCCCCATGGAGACTGTGTCGCAATGTCATTCTGAGGCGATAGCCGAAGAATCTCGACTTCGTAACCACTTGAAAATGCGCGATGCTTCGCGGAGTTTATCCTGAGCTTTGCCGAAGGGCTCAGCATGACATCGAGGCGTTTGCGCGGATTGCCACACAGTCTCGTGGGGCGGGGATGTTGTTAGGGTTTGTTGCCCCCCGCGACGGCAGATTTTTCGATCTGGGAAACAACCTGGTCAGCGGTTTTGTCCCACTCCAGGTTGCGTAGCTGCGTGCGCACACGGTTCAACAGGTCATTGTTATTGACCGGTTTGGTGACGAATTCGCTAACGCCGAGGTCCATGGCCGCCGCTCTTGTCGCCATATCGTCGCGCGCCGTGAGCAAGATCACCGGCGTGAGCGGCGCGACCTTTTTCAATTCCTGGCAGAGTTGGAGTCCGTTCATCGCCGGCATCATGACGTCGGAAATGATCAAATCCACGGTCCGCCGCCGGACGATGTCAATACACTCGCGGCCGCTACCGGCGCCGATGGCGTTGTAACCATGTTTCGAGAGCAGGAGAACGAGAAATTCAAGAACGCCTCTGTTATCATCCACCACCAGTAGGGTTGCGGGGTTACTCTCCGTCGCCTGGACATCGTTTGCCATCTTTTCGTTCTCCCGCGCCAAGGTTGATTTCCTAAAGCTGTTTACCGCGCTCGCCGATCGCCAGCAGGGTATCGAAAGTTTCTTGCCGGTCTTCTATATCGGCCGCGCACTCCTCTTTCGGGCGCCCTGACTGCTTGCGCAGTTTGGCGACCAGCGTGGTCCGTTTCAGCCCGAGAATCTTTGCCGCCGCGCTTTTGTTCCCTTTGGTAAGGCGGAGGGCTTCATCCATGAGGCGCAATTGCAGTTGATCAGTGGCCTCGCGTAGGTCCACCTGTTCTCCGCTTAGGGCAAGTTTGGGATTTTTTTTGTCCGACACGAAGGAGCGAATATTGACGGGCAGGTCCTGCCATTCCGCCGCGCCGTTTTCGCTTAAGATAACCAGGCGCTCGATCAGATTTTCCAGCTCACGAATGTTCCCCGGCCAATCATATTCCCAAAGGTAGATCATCGCTTCGCGCGAAATCGTCACGGCAAGTCCATGTCTTGAATTTGCTTTTTCGAGGAAGTGCTGGGTCAGAATCGGAATGTCGGAGCGACGCCCTCTTAAGGGTGGAAGATGAATTGGGATAACCTGGAGGCGGAAGAAGAGGTCCTCGCGGAAGGAACCTTTTTCTACCTGGTGCGCCAATTCTTTATTAGTCGCGGTGATCACTCGTACATGTACCGCGACGCTATGATCCGTCCCCACGGGCCGGACTTCGCCGTCTTGCAAGACGCGTAACAGTTTGGCTTGCAGGGGCAGCGGCAATTCCCCGACCTCGTCGAGAAAAATCGTGCCGTGGTTCGCCAATTGAAACATTCCCAAGCGCGAGGCGTGCGCGCCGGTGAACGCGCCGCGGACATGGCCGAACAGTTCGCTTTCCAGGAGATTTTCCGGAATCGCCGCGCAGTTTACTGGCACGAAGGGGCGTGTCGCGCGCGGACTCGCCGAGTGAATAGCCCGCGCCACCAATTCTTTCCCCGTTCCGCTTTCGCCGGAGATCAACACCGTTGCGTCGGTCGGCGCCACTCTCCTGGTTATTTCGTGCACTTTTTTGATCGACGGATGCTCGCCGATCATGTTGGTGGGCGCGATTGACATTTGTTTGTCTATTTCGAGGACTTCTCGAAGTTTATCGCTGCTCCGGATGCTTGAAGTCAAAAATTACGCGCCATCGACTGAGTGCGGTCATGACGGCGGTCGCGCATGAAGACACTAATTTCCGCTTTCGTCGTAGAGCGTTAAAACGGGAGTATAAATGTATTTATTGGAAAATGTCAACAAATTTTACACCTGGAGCTAAAATACCAGAGTCACAGCCACTCACATGCCGTCGCAAGGCCGAAGGCTACGGCACTGTGAACACGAGTTTTGGCAAAATTTGCCGTCCACAAACAATGGATGAAAAATAGTGATGAGTTGCCTTAGCGCGAAGAATAGTTCAATTCTGCCTGGCATCATATCGGTGCTGACAAAAGAGATTTAAAACCCTAGGTCAGACCTTGGGTACATCGGAGTCATCGAGTTATATCATCAATAAACCTGGAAAATTAACAGGTTCCGAAATAAAACTTTATTTTGTCTTTTACGATCAAAAAAACTACCCACTGCGCCCGGGGGCGCGAAGCATGGTGCTATCCTACGGAAAATCGTTGCCGTGGTGCAGAAAAAATAGCAGCGCAACGGTGTCGGGAACACCGTTGAGCGGCGTTCACCCGGCCGTCCGCAGTGCCGTATGAATTAATCCCTGCTACGCTTGCTGGACCGCGGTGAGCTTCCAAGGGTTCGGTCCAACGGGACGCGTGAAGGTCCAGTATTCTTCGAACTCGACGGGTTGGGAGGCGCTGCCGCTAATTACGGCGCCGGATTTAACATCCGCCGTATAGTCCAGCAAGTTGGCGTGCAGCCGCACGGTAATATAGTCTTCGCCGTTTTCGGTCCACGCTTCGCCGATTTCGCTTTCTCGTAGAGCGATGTTTTCCATTTTGTTTTGCTGACCCCGGTCACGGAGAGCGGTCAGTTCCTCTTCCCAGGTCTTCATCAATTCATTCCCGCACAGAGTTCTCAGAACCGAGGTATCTTGTTTGTTCCAAGCTCCTTGGACTTTGAAGAAAATATCTTGCGCGGTTTTCAGGAACTGCTCGGCAGTAAAGCTGCGGTCCATCAGGGTGAGAGATCGATAGTCAATTCGATCGTAGGATGGCGCTTCTTGTATCGGAGCGCTTGACGGCGCGTTGTAACCAAGATTGGCCGGTTCTTGATATTGAGTGCTTCGATACTGCATTGAACCGTGATTCGTCGCCGCAGCGGAGCTTCTAAACTTTCGGTAGATGAAGTACCCCAGCCCCGCCAAGAGCAGCATCTCGATCATGCCAAAGCCGCTGCCGCCAAGGCCACCGAGTCCGCCTAAGCCGGCGCCAGCTAGACCGGAAAAAAGCATCGAGCCCACAAGTCCACCAAGCATGGCCATGCCGAATGTGCGCATGAAACCACCAGGTTGTGGGGCCATGGGGCTCGGTTGTTGCGCAGGGGGCGTAGCTTCGCGACGTGGCTGAGTTGGATTGGTCGGACGGGCCGGGCTGCTGTAGCTTCTCGATCCACGAAAGCCGCCGGAGCGGCCGCCGCCGGCGCGCGCATCCGCGTAGCCTTCGAGCAAATTTTGCGAGAGGCCAACAAGAGCGAAAAAGCCCAAAGCGACAAGAGCTGTCTGGCGATTCAATAGTCTCATCGGATTTGTCCTCCTGAACGAAAAGGCTAAAGGAACCCTGACTGTTTTGCAAGGCGATGCCATCATCGATTCAACGTGGACCAAGGAACTTATCCAAGATCGGAAAAACTGGGGATTGGAAGATCAAGAAATTGACCCCGGCCCCCGGCGTCGAAGTGGGTTCGGATTTGGCATTTACAGGCGGTTTGTGTCCATCCGGATGAGGGCGGGCGCGCCTGCGGGTTTACGATTCCATTCCCAGAAAATAAGCAGCACGCCGAGGGCAAATCCCAAGCCGTCAACGATCAGCCATACTCCGCTCCAGGTAGGAAGGAGCAGCAGCAGGCAGGCAAGCCAAAGAATTCCGCGCTTGACCCAGCCCAAGGGTCGGAACAAATATCCCGCGCACCCAATGCCGAGAAAGATTACACCGACCGATGCCGTGACCACAGCGATGATGATTTCCTCGACTGTTCCCATGAGGATCAAGGCTGGATGGATGGCGAAGACGAAGGGGACGATGTATGCGGCAATGCCCAATCTCATGCCGGTCCAGCCGGTTTTCCAGAAATCCGAGTGCGCGATGGCAGCCGCCGTGTAAGTGGCGAGACAGTCAGGGGGCGTGATGAGGGAAAGCATACCGAAGTAAAAGAGGAAGAGGTGGGCGGCGAGGGGCACGATGCCGAGCTGAGTGAGGGCAGGCCCGACCAGCACAGCTAGAGTAATGTACACCACTGTGGTGGGTAGTGACATCCCGAGTAGAATGCACACGACCGCCGTGAGGGCGAGGAGCAACATAACGTTCCCGCCGGTGACGGTCACCAAAAGGAGCGAGAGCTTAAAAGTTAGCCCTGAAAGTTGCAGCGAGCCGATGACCAGGCCGGCCAGTGCCGTCACAACCACTATGTCGAGAAGAGTCTGACCGGTTTCCTCGATGCTGTTGAGTATCGCGCGGAACGTCGGGCGCGTCTCTTTCTGAAGCGCGCCGACGAGAAAGGTCGCAATAACGGCCACCATACCGGCCTTGCCCGCTTCCCAGTTGGCGATCATCAGAGTGTAAATTAGCAGCGAAAGCGGAATCACAAAAACCCAGCCAAGCCGCATCATGGCGCGGAATTTTGGAATCTGCTCCGTGGGCAGTCCGACGAGGCCATGCTTGGCTGCTTCCAGGTCTACCTGCGTGAAGAGGGCCAGGAAATAGAGGAAAGCGGGAATCGCTGCGGCGAGCGCCACCTGGCCGTAGGAAATATTGAGAAATTCGGCGATGAGAAACGCCGCCGCGCCCATCACCGGCGGCATGATCTGCCCGCCGTTCGACGCCACCGCCTCGATGGCCGCCGCTACATGAGGCGGGTAGCCGGTGCGTTTCATCATCGGGATCGTGATGGCGCCATCGACCGCCACGTTGGCGACGGCGCTGCCCGAGACGGTGCCGAAGAGTGAGGAGGAAACCACCGCGACCTTAGCGGCGCCGCCGCGATAGCGTCCCATTATTTTCAACGCCACGTCGGTTAGAAACTTGTCTCCTCCCACGGCATACAGGGCCCGGCCAAAAAAGATAAACGCTACAATGACGCTTGCGGCCACGTTCAAAGGGAGGCCGAGGATGCCGCTGGCATCGAGATAGAGGTAGGTGGCGATGCGCTCCCAGGAGGAGCCCTTGGCAAAAAGAAGGCCGGGAAACAGATACGCAAACTTAGCGTAGAGAATGCACGGCAGGGCGCACCACACCAAACCCCATCCGGCAATGCGGCGCGTGGCTTCGAGGATCAAGAGGATCGCCAGTCCGCCTAAAAGCCAGCGTTCCGCGGAGAGGACACCGAGGCGATAAGCGATGGTGGGATACATGACGGTGACATAGAGGCCGACGAGAAAACCGCCCGCCGCAAGCAGCCAGTCATACCAGGGCATGCGATCGCCGCGCTCGTTGCGCCGCGCTTTCACCCCGAGGAAGATGCTCCCGAGCCCGAGGGCCAAGAAGAGACCGAGGTACTGCTCTTTGAAGAAAGCAAAGGCCAGGCTGTGATGAATCTCCAAAGCCCACAGGGACCCCAGGAGCGTGAGAGCGTAGAGAAGTCCCCGCAGGAGCACGCCGGATGGGCCGCTGAGCGTCCTGAACTTGGACGTGATGACATAGTCGTCGCTCATAATTATTCGTGCAAAACGTTCAAGCGGTTCAATTCGTTCAAAACGTTCGCTAGTTCAAATCATATTTCTTAGCATGCGGCTCACGTTACCTCAGGACTCAAGACCCGAAACTGTTTACCGCTACGGGTTCAGCGCCAGAAGTTTTTTCTGTGCGTCATCCATTTCTTTCTGCCAAATTCCCTTTTCCTGGTAAAACTTGATCGCCGCCGGATGATAAGGGATAGTAGTGTCGGCGGAGGCCGCGCGGTCGCGCGTCCATTCCTTGAAGCCCGGGTGCATCGGCGGGAGCTTCTCCGCGTTATCCCAGATCGGCTTCAATAGGGCGATCACCAACTGATCCGAAGCCGCTTTATGGGTGGCAAAGTGGATGTCGTAAGCGACGAAGCAGGTATCCTCGACCACGGCGGCGCCGCCTCCGGCCTTGACGAGCCTCGTATAGTAGCCAGGGACCGCCTGGCGAATACGTTTGTCGCCCTCCGGGGAGCAATCGATCGTAAGGTGGCGCACCCCGACGGACGCATCGGCCTCTCTGATCTTCGCCATGTTCATGGCGCCGGTGGTAACCTCAGCGCGCCCCTGAACCAAAGCCTCGATGCCGTCGTTGACTGCGGGCACGGGAACCACCTTGACGTCCTTCCAGGTAAGCCCTCCGTTCGCCAACTGCCCGAACATGTTAAACCAGACCGCTTGATGAGCAGGATATTCTCCGGTCACCCGCTTACCTTTGATGTCATGGACACTTTTCAAGGGCGAATCCTTCTTGACGAGCAGCCCGATGAGCAGCGGGGCGCCCCGCATCACGAGCCGGATATTGGGAGAGTGAGGGAAGTCGTTCTTGCCGCCGACCTTGAGCCTCTGGGGCCCCTGGTACGCCATCCCCATGTCCACTCCGTTCACGATCCCGAAGTCCAGCTCGCCGTTGTTAAGAAGCGGGAGAAAAGTGCTGGTTCCAGTATACGGCTGGACCGACGTCTGGACCGGCCCCGCTTGGCTGGCGACTTTTGCCAGTCCTCCCGCCAGGGCGTAGAAAACCGTGCCCGGCGTGTTCGTCCCGATGACAGCGGACTTGGGCGTCTGCGCCGCTGTCGGGTGCGCTAGGAGAACCGCCAGCGATAAAAATATTCCCGCGATGAATGTTGGCAACATTGAAATTCCTCCGTGATTAAATACTAAGGGTTCAAGGCAAGCAGCTTTTTCTGCGCTTCATCCATTTTGGCCGGCCAGAGCTTATGCTCCTTATAGAACTGCACTGCCGTCGGGTGGTAGGGCATGGTTACATCAGGGGCGACGGCCCGGTCCCTCGTCCACTCCTTGAAGATGGGGTGAACCGGGACAAGCTTCTCCAAATTGTCCCAAGCCGCTTTCAAGACGCCGCTAACAACTTGGTCCGAAGCGGCCCTGTGGGTCGAGAGATAAATATCATAGGCGAGCACGCAAGTATCTTCGACTATGGCCACGGCGGTCCCAGCTTTCATAAGCCGCATGTAATATCCGGGAACGGCCCGGCCCAGGCGCTGCTCACCCTGGGGCGAACAATCGCTGGAGAGGTGGCGCACCCCAACGGTGGTATCCGCCTCCCGGACCTTGGCAGAGTTGAGAGCGTGCATGGTCACATCGGCCCGTCCCTGCACTAGAGCGTCTACGCCCTCGTTGGCGGCCGGCACCGGCACCACCTTCACGTCGGACCAGGTCAGCCCGGCGCTGGCCAAATGGCCGAAGAGGTTATACCACACCGCGAGCTGAGCCGGATATTCTCCGGTGACTCGTTTGCCTTTGATGTCATGCACCGATTTGAACGGCGAATCCTTCCGCACCAGGAGGCCCACCAACAGGGGTGCGCCGCGCATCACCAGGCGCGCGTTGGGGGTATGAGCAAATGGGTTGCGGCCGCCGATTTTCAGCCGTTCCGGCCCCTGATACGAGAGCGCCATGTCTACGGCGTTGTTGAGGCCGAAGTCTATTTCTCCGTTGTTCAAAAGCGGCAGGAACGTGCTGGTGCCGGTGTACGGCTGAACAGTCATTTGGAATGAAGTGCTTTCGCTGACGGCTTTGGAAAAGGCACTGGCCACAGCATAGAAGACGGTACCCGCGGGGTTGGAGGCGATCGTCACAGCGCGGGTAGCTTGCTGCGCCAGTGCGGCGGCGCCACCGGTTAGAAGCGTCATCACGATGTTCGCAGCCAGAATAAGTCTGCCTGTCGGTCTTGGCTTATGCATCGGTAAGCTCCTTATTCTCCACTTCTATTCTCGAGCTTGAGTCAACCCGGGACCCAAAACACGAGGCTGGAGACTTCTGGTTGCTGCTAATTCAGCGCCAGCAGTCGGGTTTGAGTTTCGTCCGCTTTGGCGGGCCAGACCTTGCGTTCCTTGTAAAATTGCACAGCCGCCGGATGATACGGCATCGTCACGTCGGCGGAGGCTCCGCGTTCGCGCGTCCAATCTTTGAACTGTGGGTGCAGGGGAGGAAGTTTTTCGATGTTATCCCAAAGAGCTTTGAGCGTTGCCTGAACGACCTCTCCCGGCATCGCTTTGTGGCCAACCAAGTAAATGTCATAGGACTGGACACAGGTATCGCCAACGATTCCGGTGGCAAAACCGGACTTGAGCATAGTTAGATAGTACCCCGGAACCGCCTTTTTGATACGCTCTTCTCCCAGGGGAGAGCAGTCCAGAGAAACGTGGCGCACGCCGACCGCGACGTCGGCCTCTTTGATTTTCGCTGATCCGACCGCATGATTGCTCACATCAGCCCGTCCCTGGACCAGCGCGTCGATGCCGTCGTTGACGGCCGGCACGGGCACGACCTTGACATCGTCCCAGGTCAATCCTCCGCTCGCCAAGCTGCCGAAGACGCTGTTCCAGACGGCGAGGTGGGCCGGATACTCGCCTGTCACGCGTTTGCCTTTGACATCGAAGACTGTCTTGATGTTCGAGTCCTTTCTGGATACCAGGCTGGCCATCAGCGGTGATCCCCGCATCAGCAAGCGCGTGTTCGGCACATGCGGAAACGGATTTCGCCCGCCGACTTTGAGCCGCGTTGGCCCCTGATAAGCGAGACCCATGTCGACCGCGTTGACGACGCCGAAGTCGATCTCGCCATTATCGACGAGGGGCAAGAAAGTGCTGGTGCCGGTATAGGGCTGGACCACCGACTGCATCGGCCCCGCGCCGCTGATAACTTTGGCGAGGCCGCTCGCCACAGCGTAAAAAACGGTGCCGGCCGGATTTGTCCCCATCGTCGTGGAGTTGGGGAGCTTTTGCGCTGCGACCAGAGTTACATCGAGCGCAAGCATCGCCGCGACCGTGACAATTATGAAATTGGCTATGGAGCATCGAATTCGCATCATGCCCTCCTCTATGCCGTCGCAGTTTCGGGTTACAGGTTCCGTCTTACAAGTAAACCGGAAACTTTAAGCCCGAGACTGGAAACAGCGGGTGTTACGGGTTCAAGGCCAATAACCGTTTTTGCGCCTCGTCCATTTTGGTGTTCCACAGATTCTTCTCTTTATAAAACTGTATCGCGGCGAGATGATAGGGGATGGTCACGTCGGCGGATGCCGCGCGTTCGCGCGTCCAATCCTGGAACTGCGCGTGCAGGGGGGGCAGCTTGGCGATGTTGTCCCAAACCGCTTTGAGCGTAGCTTGAACGACTTGGCCCGGCAGCGCTTTGTGACCGACGAGGTAAATGTCGTAGGTGAGAACGCAAGTGTCGCCGACTACGCCAGTGGATGAGCCCGACTTGACAGTGGTGAGATAATAGCCGCGCACCGCGTTCCTTACGCGCGCCTCGCCCTGAGCCGAACAGTCCAGCGATAGAAAACGGACGCCAACGGAAGTATCAGCTTCCTTTATTTTGGCGGCGCCGATCGCATGGTTGCTGACATCGGCCCGTCCCTGCACCAACGCGTCGACGCCGTCATTGACGGCGGGGACAGGCACGACTTTGACATCTTCCCAGGTCATTCCCGCCCCCGCCAAGGCGGTGTAGATATGGTACCAGATGGCGATGTTAGCCGGATATTCACCCGTCACGCGCTTTCCCTTGACATCGTAAATGGTCTTGATCGGGGAGTCCTTCTTGACTACAAGGCTAACCGACAAAGGCGAGCCGCGCATGATCAGTCTTGTATTCGGCACATGAGGCAGAGGATTTTTGCCGCCGATCTTCAGCTTTGCCGGCCCCTGGTAGGCAAGGTTCATTTCGACGGCGTTGATGATGCCAAAATCGATCTCCCCATTATCGAGCAGGGGCAAAAAAGTGCTGGTGCCGGTGTAGGGCTGAATCACCGCCTGAAACGGCGCGGCGCCGCTTATGACACTGGCCAAGCCGCCGCCGACGGCATAGAAAACAGTCCCCGCCGGATTGGTGCCGATCGTTACAGATTTGGCCGGCTGCTGGGCGTGGGTGGCGACCGAAAACAAATTTACCGCAAAAAAAACCACCACGACAGGTACAGATAATTGCTTCCAGCGGCTATCCATTAGCGCGCCTCCTTGACCGTGGCGATGACTTTAATCCGGTGGCTTTCGTTGTGTCAACGGCATAGTGCAAAATTGACGGTATTTTCGCATGACCGGGTTCACGCGAAAGATCCTTTTCGACGCTCGATTCTACCTTGATCCCAGGAGCTCTGGAAATCCGTTGCGCGAGTCCGAAGTTCAGTAGTTGCTGGCGTTCAAGAATTATTTCCAGGCAGCGCGGCTCCAGCCCAGAGTCGATCGTCAGACTAAGTGAAAACTCCGTTCATGGTTTCCTTCGACTTCGCTCAGGACAGTCTGGCTCACCACGAACGGATGTCAGACATTACAAATGATTCTGCTGAAAAACCCTCCGTTCATCCTTAAAGAGCCTCAGGACGAACGGAGGGCTGGTTGAAATCATTGGTGATTTTCCGTTCTACTGAGCTTGTCGAAGTATGAGCCTGTCGAAGCATTCCTAGGGTTATTCAGCAGAATCACAAATCAAGCACCTAGCCGTTCGCCCTGAGCTTCGTCGAAGGGCTCCTAAAGAGTTTTCACACAGTCTGTCGTTGTAGTCGATCCCCTGGACGATCATGCGCGGCGCTCAGGTCTTCAGAACGTGATCGGCGGTCGGGTCGGGATGATTGGCCAACATCTGACTGCCTCCTTGTTTGAGAGCGGTAAGTCTCTAGGGAGCGTTCTCGTATCCGTGGTCAAGCTTTTCGCGGCAATGGCAATTGATTGCAACCTGTCCCGTTCGCTCGCGCCGGTGCTTACCAGCGGTGCGTTACCATCAGTGCAGCCGCTCACAGGTTGCCATTTAACGTTGCCGATCACCCGCCGCGGCCAGAACGCGGCCCCTCCGGGTCAGCCCAAACCGC
>DASWHT010000134.1:0-2614 GCA_036398075.1 Binatia bacterium
AACATCCGGAATCGATTTGAACGGCTTGAACTGCTTGAACGGCTTGAACCTATGTTAAGTTCTTTTTAGCGCCAGCGAAAAATCGCCTTTGCGGATGTATACCTGGCCCAGTTTTTTATTCCGGCTCAACTCATCGATGAGACTCACGAGCGGCTGGCTTGTGCTTGGGTATTCCCTTGGCGCTCCGGCGCCGATCATTTCCTTGACCGCGGCTGGTCCTGCGATAACGCGAAGCACTAACTCTTCGTCCGAGACGCCAGGACCGCCATATTTTCGCCGCACTTCCTTAAGCGAAAGATCGGCTGCCGTCCACTTTGCCCATTCCTTGGCGCGGGAACGGCCAAGAATCTTGTCCTTGACGTCGGCGGACATCACTTGCGGCGCCTCTTTGCCCCAATGTCCCAGGGCATATTGGATCGATTGGTCCGTGACCTCCTTGTAGCGCTCGCCGGTAATGACATTGACCGCCGCCTGGCTGCCGACGAACTGTGCCAGCGGCGTCACCATGATCGGATAGCCGAATTCCGCCCGCACCCGCGCCGCCTCCTCCAGCACGGCTGGCAGGCGGTCTTCCATTCCGAGCTTGCGCAGCTGATAGCGCAGGTTCGAGATCATTCCACCCGGCACCTGGTGGAGATATTGCGCTTGATCGTATTCCCTTGGCGCCCCGACGGGGTGGCCTTCACGTTTGGCGATGAACGCGAAGTGCGATGCAACCGGTTTGACGGCTGCTAAATCGACGAGCGGCCTGTAACCCAGCGCTTGGGCGTTGGCGGCGAGGTTGAAGATCGACGGCTGCGATGAGCCGTTGGCCAGGGGCGGAATTGCCGTATGCAGTATGTTCACGCCGAGCTTGACCGCTTCCAGATAATTAAACGGCGCCAGGCCGTTGTTGCAGTGGGCGTGGAATTCGAGCGGCACGGCGCCGATATTTTTCTGGATCAAAGCAATGAGCGCGCGCGCGCGCTCAGGGGTGAGCAGCCCGCCCACGTCTTTGAAGCAGATGCGGTAGGGCTTGATGGCCGCCGCCGCCCGCGCTTTTTGGGCGTAGTACTCGTCGGTGTGGCGCGGCGAGACGGAATAGATGATATTGACGACCACCTCCATCCCTATCCTTCTCAACGCCTTGATCTCGCCGGCGGCGGCATCGTAATCGTTCCACGGATCCGAGGAGCGCGTCAGCGTGATACCGTGGGCCACCACGCGCTCGATCAGGAGCGCCCGCACCGAGCGCGGTATTTTTTCAAATCCCGATGAACGGCCGCCGTGGTAGCGTAGCCGCGTGCGGAGAAATTTCTTGGCGCCGAGCCTCATCCAATCGAACGGGTTCTCTTTGTGCTCCCGGACGTATTTGAGGAAGCCGGCGAAACCGAAAAACTCCAGGGACTCAAAGCCGCACTGGTCCATCTGCTCCGCGATGGCGAGCATCGCGCCGGTTTTCATGCCGAGCGCCCACAGGCTCAGTTGCCCATCGCGCAAAGTGGTGTCGATGATATGAATTTCATGCATGGCCAGGCAGGGCCTATTTTTTGATTCCGCTGAAAAATCCTAAGAATGCTTCGACTAGGCTCATACTTCGGCAAGCTCAGTAGAACGGAAATTCTCAAATGATTTCACCCGCTCCACCGTTCATCCTGAGGCTCTCGAAGGATGAACGGCGGGTTTTTCAGCAGAATCATTTTTTTACGCCCAGAAGATTTTTTTCTTTGAGCGCATTGATGACGGACTCGACGTACAGCTTGACCGCCGTATTGAGATTCTCTAGTTCGGAGGTTCTCAGTGTGGCGGTCCAGACGATCTCGTCCTTGGCCAGATCGTAGAGCGTCGCTTCCGACGTATACTCGGTGTAGCGTGTGACGCTCGGTGCGCCGTAGGGCACCTGCCACACCCCTGCCACATGCCCGCCGAAGATGCCGATGGACGGCGTCGGATAATAGCTCGGCCCATATTCGGTTTTCTGTTCCACTTTCACCGGACGCGCTACGATCAACGCATCGGCGCCGGCTTTTCGCGCTACTTGCTTGAGCTTGGCGTCGTCGATTTTCTCGTCATCGCGAAAATGCCGGTAGCTCGGCAGAACGTCAACGCCGGCGGCCTTGAGCTGAGCCAGGAATTCGTCTTCGAAGTTACGCCGCACGCTGGTCTGCTCGCTCAAGCCGCCCACCATCACCGTCTTGAACACGGGCGCGACGTAGGCCGGATTGCGCCACTCGCTGACGATGAAGTTAGCAGTCGAACAGCCGGCAAGGACCAGGAAGCTCATCAGTGCGGCAATTACAATAGGACGCGGTAAATTGAATAGTTTCATTTCACGCTTCTCCATTCGTCCCAACATTGACAATCGCAAGACCATGAAATTCCCAAACACCCGCCGGCTGCTTACGACAACAACAGCTGCAAATCCTCCCGCGTCAGATTTTGCAGGAGACTATTGTTGCCGGTAATTATCGCGTCGGCGAGGTCCCTTTTGGTGCGCTGCAACTCGAGCACCTTTTCTTCCACCGTTTCGCGCGCGATCAGCCGGTAGGCGAATACCTGCCGCGTCTGGCCGATGCGGTGGGCGCGGTCGATGGCTTGCGCCTCCACCGCCGGATTCCACCACGGATCGAGAAGA
>DASWHT010000135.1:0-7780 GCA_036398075.1 Binatia bacterium
CCAGCCGCATTGCTTCCTCGCGTCCCGACTTAGCTGCCTCTGTGGCAACACGATTTCCAGGATTGTAGAACGTCACCACGCGGCTGAGCTTCGGAAGAATCTCTTTCAGGATCTCAAGGCGCTTCGCCGTAAGGTCCGTGAGCAGGTAGTGAACGCCGGTAAGCCTTCCCCCGGGTTTCGCAAAACTATCTATGATCCCGCCGGCGACCGGATCGCTGCCGACGCCGAAAACGATCGGGATACTTGCTGTGGCTCCCTTTGCCGCCGTGGTTACGGAAGTGGTGAGCGTGTATATCAAACTGACCTTCTCTCGCTCAAAGCTCTTTGCCGCCGCCTCGGCCTCCTTGGAGTCGCCCTTTGTGTCCCGGATCGTCAGGACAATTTGTTTGCCTTCTTCAAGGCCAAGCCCTCTGAAACCGTCCCTGAGCCCGTCGATTGCTTCGTGCAGCGGCCCGCCGGGGAGAATAACGCCGATGCGGTATGGCTTTGTTGGCTGCGCCGCGGCCGCATGGTCAAATACGAAAAGCGACAGTAACGTGAAAAGGATTATCATAGCGTTCATAAATTTTGGCTCTTCCGGGTTTATTTTTAAAAAGAATATTCACCACAGGGACACAGAGTCCGCAGAGTACTTGTATAGGCAAATTTTGCGTAGCCTTCCGGCATGGCTGCACGGCGGGTACCAGCAGCGAGGATTTTGACCGTATAACAATGGTGGTTTGGTAGAGGCACATACCACCCTGAAATAACCTTAGCGCAAGACCTGTACCAGGCGCGATGATTTTCTGTGTATTGATATAACTCGTTGAATTCATGGCAAAATTCTGAGCGTGGCGAAAGCTGAGCTAAACGCTCCAGGCCGCCGTCGGTGTAGTCGATTTGATACACCCTGTAGCAAGAGTGCGACACCCCTTCGGCTGGCGACGCCGGTTTAGTCGACACCGGTTTAACGGGCTCCTGGATAGCCTGCTAAGTGATTTGAAGCGCTTTAAGCAGTTTCATCAGATGGGTGCGGTGCAGGCCGAGCGCTTTGGCGGCGGCGACGCGGTTCCCTTGAGCGTCGGCGAGCGCGCGGACGATCAGCTCGCGCCGGTAGCTATTGATGGCGTCATGGAACGACGACTGATTCAAGGCGCGGACCGGTTGTGCGCCGACCACTCGGGCGGGGAGGTGATGCAGCGTTAACTGCGGCCCATCGCCCAAGACGACCGCCCGTTCAATGACGTTAGCAAGCTCGCGGACGTTGCCCGGCCAGCCGTAAGCCAGGAGTTTTTCCTGCGCGTCGCCGGCAATCGCCGCGAAGTGTTTTTTTGTCTCCAAAGAAAATCGCTGCAGGAAATAATCTGCCAGAGCCGGGATATCCTCTTTTCTTTCCCGCAGCGGCGGGAGCGTGAGCGCGATGACGTTGAGGCGATGAAAGAGATCGTGGCGGAACGTCCCGGCTTTAACGGCTGCTTCAAGGTCGCTGTTGGTGGCGGCGATGATGCGCAAATCCACCTCGATGGGCGCCGTTCCGCCGACCCGCTCAAATTCTCGTTCTTGAAGGAAACGCAGGAGCTTGGTTTGCAACTCCAGCGCGAGCTCGCCGATCTCGTCGAGAAACGCCGTGCCGCCATGCGCCAGCTCCAGCTTCCCTTTTTTCAATTGGTGAGCTCCCGTGAAAGCGCCTTTCTCATGCCCGAACAACTCGCTCTCCAGCAGCTCTTTGGCCAGACCGGCGCAGTTGATGGCGACGAAGGGCTTCAATCTGCGCTCGCTCCATTCATGCATCGATCTGGCGAAGAGTTCCTTGCCGGTGCCGCTTTCGCCGAGCAGTAGAACGGTGGATTTGCTGGTGGCGGCCTTTTTCGCCTCCGCGACGATTCGCAGCATCGCGGCGCTGTTGCCGGGGATCAGGCGGCTGCGGCCACCGAGTTCTTGAGCGAAGAACTCGACGTCGGATTTGAGCTGGGCTCGCTCCAAACATTTTTTTACCACCAAGGCCAGATGCTCGGGATCGAAGGGTTTGGTGATGAAGTCGTCGGCGCGGGCTTTGACGGCCTCCACCGCGCGTTCGATACTGCCGTGCGCGGTAATGATCACGACCGGTAGATCGCTGTTGCCTTGGCGAATGGCGCGTAGCACCTCGATGCCGTTCATGTCGGGCATCTGGTAATCGAGCAGAACCAGATCCGGGCTATTCTTGTCAACGAGTCGCAAAGCCTCGGCGCCGTTGCTCGCTCGCTCGGTGGCATAGCCGAGGTCCGTGAGCTCCTGTTCGAGGAGATCGAGGTTAAACGGCTCGTCGTCAACGATCAAAATTTTGTTGGGCATAACGTTGCTGTTTTAAATCGCCGTAAGCATGCTTCGAGCTTTCCTTTGGACAATGCTTATACTACGCCAAAACGCCGGTCGGCAATCTGTTCTTAAATCCCGGCGCTTGAAGGCCCGCAGCCTTCTGCGTACAGTTAAGGTCATCGAGAAGGGAAATCAATCGTGAACCCAAACTGGCTAGTGACCGCTTTTTTCTTCGCTCTGTTGCTAGTCCTGCTATACGGCGCGTTTTTGATTCTCAGTCCGTTTTTGAAGGCGTTGACTTGGGCAGGGATTATTGCGGTGCTGTTTTATCCGGCCTACGCGTGGCTACTGAAGATTCTGAGAGGACGAGCGACGACGGCGGCTCTGATGATAATCCTCCTAATCACGCTGCTGGTCGTCTTGCCGGGTGTCCGGCTCGCCGGCTTTTTGTCCAACGAAGCGGTGGACCTGGTAAAAACACTCGGGTCGCTCATGACCCAAGAAGGCGCGGAGACGTGGAAACAAGAGCCGTGGGTGCAGAAACTGCTGAGCTGGTGGAGCATGCTAGGGGTGGAACTTGCGGGGCTCAATCTTCAAATCAATTGGAAAGAGCTTTTAGTTGAAGGAGCCAAGGTGTCGTCGGGCGCTCTGGTATCTCAAGTTACCGGCGTGGCGCAAAATCTGCTGCTCTTCGTCGCTAACTTTATCGTAGTTTTGATCTCGTTGTTCTTTTTTTTGCGCGACGGCGCCGATTTTTGTTACCGCTTGCGCAAACTTTTGCCGATGGACCAGGAACACCAGGAACGGCTCTTCGGCAATATCGTGAACGCCATGACCGCAGTGGTCCACGGTTGTCTTGTGGTAGCAATCATCCAGGGTTTGCTCTCGGGTGTTGCTTACTGGCTACTGGGAGTTCCCTTTTCGATAGTTTGGGGAGTTGCCACGGCGTTTTTCGCGCTGTTGCCGGTGGGCGGAACGACCATCGTCTCCGTACCGGCTTCGATTTATTTGTTTCTCCAGGGCGAGACAGTGCGGGCGTTGATATTACTAGCCTGGAGCCTCGGCGTGGTCGGGACGGTTGACAATATCTTGAAGCCGATGTTCATTGGAAGCCGGCTCAAGCTGCCCATCTTGTTGCTCTTTTTCGGCATTCTCGGCGGCTTAACCGTGTTCGGCGCGCTGGGATTTATTCTCGGGCCGGTGTTGTTTGCGCTGCTCGCGGCGCTATTAGACCTCTATTCGGAGGAATATGGCACGGCCAGACGAGAGAAACCAATTTCCGGTTGACGTAGTGGCAAAGTTTTGATTATCGCCAAATTATAAGAATCACCGAAGGAGGGGCCATGGCTGAAGATGTCCAGATAAAACGGGAAATCGTCCTGGAAGCGGACGCGCAGACCTTGGAGCGAATGCGCAAGGAAGGGCACGCCCGCGGCTTTACGGTTTATTGCGACGAAGGCGAGCGCATCGGCGGTGACAATACCGCGCCGCCGCCGCTGGCCTACTTCGGTCTCTCGATTGGATTTTGACTGCTCACGCAAATTTCCCGGTACGGGGAAATGCTAAAGACGCACATCGAGAAAGCGAAAGTGTCGGTCACGGCAAGATTCAAAAGCGAGGGGTCGGTGTTACGCGAGACGGTGCAAGCGGACGGGTTGGGCGTAGAAACCCGCTGTGAGATCACGTCCGGGGAGGCGCCGGAAAAAGTCGCAAAGGTCATCCGTAACGCTGAAGCGGGTTGCTATGTGATCCAGACAATCCGAAAGCCGACCGAGGTAAAGAGCGAATACACGCTCAACGGCGCGCCGTTCGATCCCGAAGGATTGAAAAAGTAGTGATTCCGGCAGAGCCGCAAGTGAGGGACGGAAGAGATTTTAACACATAGGGCACAAAGGTGATTAGGTAGGGGCGCGATTTATCGCGCCCTAGGACAATGAAACGAAGAATACGAGACATTTAACCGCAAAGAACGCAAAGGGCGCAAATTTAATTATGAATCAGTGGACCATCGACGTTAACGAGGAAAATTTCGAGCTGGCGGTGCTGGAACAATCCAAGGAAGTTCCGGTGCTGGTGGATTTTTGGGCGGAATGGTGCGGGCCGTGTAAAGTACTCGGTCCGGTACTAGAAAAATTGGCCGACGAGTATGGCGGCGACTTCGTTCTCGCTAAAGTCAACGTCGACGAGAATCAGAATCTAGCGGGAGCGTTTGGCATTCAAGGCATCCCGGCTGTGAAGCTGTTCACAGACGGCGATCTTCTGTCGGAATTCACCGGCGCCCTGCCGGAACCGATGCTGCGGGAATTCTTGTCCAAGTTCTTACCGACCGCGGCGGATAAACAAGCGCAACAAGCCGCCGCATTCGAAGATCAAGGTAAAGCCGCGGAAGCGACAGCGCTTTATCAGTCGATTTTGGAATCAGACCCGAGTCACGCAAAATCACTGCTCGGATTGGGACGTCTGGCGATGAACGCGGGTGATTATGAAGCGGCTTTGGAATTCCTCGACAAAATCTCGATTGTCGCCGACGAACGTAAAGAAGCGGATCGGCTGATCGCTCGCTTGAAACTTCACGGTGGCGCGGCACAGGACCTAACGGCGCTGCGCGCCAGGGTTGACGCCGAGCCGAAGAATCTCGATGCGAGATTGGAGCTCGCTCAGGCATTGGCGGGCGCGGAAAAATACCAAGAAGCGCTAGCGGAGCTTCTCGCCATCGTGAAAACCGACCGAAGTTTTCAAGACGACGGCGGGCGCAAGGCAATGGTGCAAATCTTCGAGGTGCTGGGCTCGGAGGATCCGTTGACGGACCAGTATCGCTCCGAGCTGGCCAAGGTATTATTTAGTTAGGAAGAAAATTTTAACACAAAGGACACAAAGGTTGCTCGGTAGGGGCGCGATTCATCGCCCCACGGGCAGAGAAAGTAGGAAAGGCATTTAACCACAACGAGCTTAGCGCAAAGGACACTAAGTTTCCTAATAAGAAAAATCTGAACCCTTCGTGCCTTCGTGGTAAATCTGTCTAATTGTCTTAATTTCGTTGCAGTCATTCCATTAACGGATAGGAATCCAACCATGATCACGCTAGCTCAAGCGAACCGCATCATCGAGGCCATTTTCGCCCGCGGGCGCGAGCTTGCTTGTCGTCCGCTCAGCGCCATCGTGGTCGAGCCCGGCGCCAAGGTAAAAGCCTTTCAAAAAGAGGACGACTCGTCGATGATGCGCTTCGAGATGGCTTACGGCAAAGCCTATGCCGCGCTTGCCCTGGGGCGTTCTTCGTCGCTGGTCCGCGTCCGCACCGAAGAACGGCCGCTGTTCATGCAGTATTTGATGCGCGCCTCGGGCGATCAAATTTTTCCTGAAGGCGGCGGTATGCTGATCCGTGATAACGACGGGGAAGTTATCGGCGCCGTCGGCGTCACGGGAGACACCCAAGAGCGCGATGAAGAACTCGCCGCCCACGGCATTCTCGCCGCGGGTCTGAAGACCGACGAGGACTGCGCCAATCTCGGCACGAAAGTGCGCCTGCAGAATTAGATTTAACCGCAAAGAACGCAAAGGGCGCGTAGAAGAGGGGACTCACCACGAAGGCACGAAGGACACGAAGGGTTCGGATATTTTAAGCTCTTAAACTTCGTGAACTTCGTGCCTTCGTGGTGAATATTTTTTTCTTCTGGGTCAATTTTGGTTGCGGCTTTGCCGCGCTAGGCACTTCGTGGTTGATTTACCTTCTGTGTTTTTTGCGTCCTTTGCGTTCTCTGCGGTTAAATTCTTTTCTTAGGCGATCCATTCCGACACCGGCGCTTTGGCCTCATGCAAGGGCTGGCAGACAATATCAACGAGGGTCGGTTCCGCCTGTGCCAGAGCTTCACGTAAGACCTTGCCGAGATGATCCGGCTCCGTTACGCGCCAGCTTCTTAGGCCGAAGGCGGCGGCCACCGCGGCGTGGTCGGTGGCGGTGAAATCGACTCCGAAGTAGCGTTGGTTGTAAGCCGATTTTTGCCCGGCTTTGATCCAGCCATAGGTTGCGTTGGCGATGACGATGAAAGTGATCGGCAGCCGGTAGCGCGCGGCGGTTTCGAGATCGCCGCAGGCGAAGCCGAAGCTGCCGTCACCCATCACCGCAACGCATTTTACTTGAGGCCGCGCGAAGTGCGTGCCAATGGCTGCCGGCAAAGAGTAACCAAGGGCGCCGTGGGCGCGGTTGGAAATAAAGCGCCGTCCGGGCCGGCTGAGCTCGTAGTAAGCGGATAAATAGGGACAGGGCGTGCCGGCATCGGCAACCACGATGGCGTCCGGATCGAGCGCCCGGCTTAGTTCCGCGACCACGCGCTCGGGCTTGATCGGTTTTTCAATCGATGCCGCGAGGGCTTGGAATTTTCTAAATTTTACTTCTTTGGCTTTTTGCACCCGGTCGGCGTTTAGCGGACGACGCAGCGCCGTTGCCAACGCGTCGTTTAACGCCGCCAGCCCAAGCTTGGCGTCTCCCACCAGCCCGGCTTCTACGGGATAGTTGGCGCCGAGCACCGCGGGATCGATATCGAGGTGAACCACCTTTACTTTTCCGGACGCAGGATGACGCCAGCGCTCCGTGGTCACCGATCCGGCGCGGCAGCCGACGAAGACGATCACATCCGCGTCATCGATAATGGCGCGGGTCTCCGGTGTGCCGCCGTTGGAGCCGACGACGCCGGCGGCGAGGGGATGCGCTTCGGCGATGGAACCTTTGCCGCTTATGCTGGTTGCCACCGGAGCAGTGAGTCGTTCCGCGAGCCCAAGCAGTTCGTTATGCGCGCCAGAAATCACCACGCCCCCGCCGCAGATGAAAACCGGACGAGCCGCTGCGCCGAGGAGTTTTGCCGCGCGCGCGACATCGGCGGGATCCGGCGCGACTCGTCGCGCCGGATATTGGCCCAGGCTCGGATCGGCAAACAGCTCGGTTCGGTCCACCGGGCCGTTCTGCACGTCGAAGGGCAAAGCGATATGCGCCGCGCCTGGCCGACCGGTGGTCATTTGATCGAAGGCGGCGCGAAAAATTCTTGGGATGTCCTGAGAACGGTCGAGCACAGCGTTCCACTTGGTCACGGGGCGCATCAGCGCGCCCTGGTCGATTTCGGTCAAGGTAAATCGACCGCGGGCGGCAACGGAAATGTCGCTGTTTATGCCGAGCACGGGTACGGATGATTCGTTGGCTTCCGCGAGGCCCGGCAACAGGTACGTCACGCCGCCCCCGCTGGGCCCCTCGCAGACGCCGACTTTGCCGGCGACGCGTGCATAACCGTCGGCCATGTAGGCGGCCGAGCGCTCGTCGCGCGCGAGGATGTGGCGCATGCCGTGCGGTAATCGCGCCAGCGCATCGTACAACGGCAGGCTGGTGTCGCCGCACAAGCCGAACAGCATCTCGACCCCGTGCAGGGTGAGCATTTCAACTACCGCTTCGGCGCCCGTCACGGTGTCGGAGGTGTCGTTCATGTCGCTATGATTTGTAGCAGATTGCTCTAAGGTT
>DASWHT010000136.1:0-7997 GCA_036398075.1 Binatia bacterium
TGGGGATTTTTGTCGCCCTCTTTGGAATCGTACTTCTTGAGGTTCCAAATGGCTGGAAAATCTGTGGGACCGAAGGTGCCGTCGTCCGGCGGGTCGATCGCGATCATAAAATACTTGGTTAAATTCATTGCGTCGTCTCGCCCCCGGCCCCAGTCCGGATAGGCTTTGTTATAGATCCATTGAAACTGCCGCTCGCGTGCCAACAAGGCCTTTTTAGTTTGCGGGATGATGATGAATCTGTACAGGAGTGTGTCGATCCAATCGAGCTTGGTGTGCAACGAGATGTAAAAAAGAATGTTTTTGCCATTGAAGCGCGGGTCTTTAGCGCAATCGATAATCAGGCGCATGAAGCCCTGGACGTTGTTGGTATGGCCCGGCCCGAGGGGCACGAAAACCGGTTTTGCATCCACCGCCGTGCGGTATTTCGCGGTGTGACAAGCCGCACAATTGTTAGCGACACGCGGAAAGCCGATGGTTTTCTTGGTAAAACCGATGGGAAGCTCCTGCCCTTCTTCCCAAGGAATTCCGAGCGACGCATAACCGCCATTGCCGGGAAATTTCTCAGGAAACATCCGGGGCAATACGTAAAATATCCAGTAGGGGATCCCCACGTCCGACTCCGCTCCTATCGACCCGTACATGAAGCGAGTGGCGTCGTCCTGGGTCACCCAGGCGGGCTGCGGGTGTTCGCGAAACCCGCGGTCCCAGGCGATGTAGCCGACGATGCCGCCGATGACAAGGAATATAGCAAACCCGATTATTAGCTTGGTCCGCTTTCGACTTTTTTCGGCTTCCATGGGTCGTCTCCGCTTAGAAGGTTTTCAAGTACTCGATCAACGCCTCTTTCTGTTCCGGTGGCAATTCGGTGCCGTATCGGCGGCCCTCGTGACCTTTGTTGCCGTTGCCCGGAATGGTGGTGTCGTACAAGAAATACGTCCTGCCGTTGGCGTCTGTCGGCTCTTTAGAAACGAAACCCACATTTTTGGGGTCGTAGAGATCGTTGCCGCGATAGAACTCGGCTGGCCGCTTGCCGCTCGGCCCGCTCCGCTCCAGCAGATCTCGCAGGGTCGGCACCGAGCCGTTGTGCAGATAAGGCGCCCGGAGCCAAACACCGTCCAGCGGCATATTCGCATAGCCGTAGGTCTTGCGATAATGCTTGTAGCGGTAAGAGCCGTCTTCCTTTTCGACCGCCGCCAAGCGGATTTCTCCAGGGTCTTTGCCGGCGATCACCGGCCGGTTCGGCGGTTGGTAGGTGGTCCCGCCGGGACAAGCATGGGACCGCAAGTTCCGTTTTTGCTCGGCGTAGGTCGTAGCCATGTTTAGCGCGAGAGTCTCGGTGTAATTGTCCAAGCGGTGGCGGTCGGTGCCGATTTCGTCGATCTGGGTGACGAATCCGACATACTTACCCTCAAAATTCCGGCCGTCACGCCCATGGCAGTCGGCGCAGTATTTCGCGTAGATGGGCTCGCCCTTTTTCGCCAGCGCTTGATCGATAGGGAAAAACTTTTCGTATTTCGGCGGCTCGAAGGTCTCGAGCCACTGCTCGATGCATTCGATGGCTTCGTGGTCGATGTAACCCGGCAGGGCCGAAGTCGCGAGTGAAGCGTTCAAATTGCGCTCCTCGACCATGTCGTTGTTGCCGTCCCAGTGAAGCTGCATCGGCCTGCCGTCTGAGCGTTTCTTGCGCGGGCCTTGCAGCCAGATAGACGGCCAATCGACGATGCCGATGCCTTCCGGATCGACTTTCCCGGTTTTCCACCAATCGGGCATGGTGTCGCGCCAGGGCTCGCCATACAAAAAGATCTTGTTGTTAGTAAAGGTGTCGTTGCGCCCCGGTCCCCAGTGGGGTTGGCGGACGGAAAAGCCGGCTACGTATTCGAGAAACCGGATCGCAAATTCCACTGCCTCGACTGCGATGGGATAAACCAGGTAACGGTCGATGAGCCCGAGGTTGCCGCCGAGGCTCTGGATCTCGGGGACAATTTCGAGCGCGCTAAACCGTCTGTTTTTGCCGCACTGGAAAATAAAATGCTCAAAACTATACAGGTTAAACAGATTGGCCGGCATGCCCACCACGAGAGTGCCGGGGTCTTTGACATCCTTGCGTACCTTGCTCGAATGACAAATCGCGCAGTTGATATACGAACGGTCCATACCCAGGCTGCGGCGCTGCGAGACCCCGATGGGGAGATCCCGCTCCTGCCCGTTGGCGTTCTGCTCGTAGATGAAACCGAGGGCTTTGAATCCCTCCCGCGAGAGTTCACGACGATTTGACGGGGCGCTCTCGCCCCTTTCGTATCTTGCGACGCGCTTGCCATAATCGCCGGCCAGCCGGTCGCCCGCCACTTGTTTTAAATCCTCGGCGCAAATCAGCGGCATTGCCTGCCAGATCCAGAACGGAATCCCCGTGACGCGATCGCCGCCGGTGGAGCCATATTTAAAATGATCGACCATCGTATCGTAGGTCACTGGGCGGTCGGGAAGAAAGCGAATCGCGGCATATATCACCGCTATGATCACGAACGCAACGACGATCGCGCACAATGCTTTACCTATACAACGCGCCCAGCGCTTTAACTTCGCGCCGAAGTTCGCCGGCGCATTGCGATTACTCGCTTGCGGTTCTTGGTGCTCCATAGCAGTCCTCCAAGAATAAATTTAACGACCCGTTCATTATAGCGCCGCTTGCTTATGCGCACCCGCAGACCCTTGCCCGGTGTCAAAAATAAGAGTGCTGTTTAATACGGAACATCGTCCCGGCGTTTTTTGCAATCAAATCGCCGGAAATTTTGGAAGGGGAAAAAAGATCGAAGGAGTCAACTTGGTTCGTGAGCATCGGCGGCATCAGAAGCTTTCGAAACTTAATCGACGCGACGGCAATGAGCGAAGAGAACGATTGTCGAGATTGTCGTTTCTGACTCCGCGCATTGTCGTCTATCGTCACTTGGCGCCCGGCTCGCTGGCGCGCGACAGGGTCGAGGTGAGGATTTTCAAGTTCTCGGATTTCTCGATGTAGCGCACGAACAGATATTTGTTTTCCTGGGAGTCTAAAGCAGCCGCCGGAACATCGCCCGCTCCCGCTTCAACCTTCGTCAGGATGAAATAAAGATCGTTACTCTTCAAAGCCCGCAAAAATCCTTCTTCGAATTCGGACAGCGTCTTCGCGGTCATCACGTTGGCGAAACCGGCGCCCCGCGCGATGGCGGCCAGATCAGCTTGCCCGGCCGTTGCCGTCGGCGCGCCCCGCGAGGACTCGTAGCATTCGTTATCGAAGACAATATGGATAAGATTCGTCGGATGTTGGTTCGCCATGGTTGCCAGGCTGCCGAGATTTAACAGCAAAGAGCCGTCGCCGTCAAAAGCCACGACCTTGCGGTGCGGCAGCGCCAAAGCCAAACCCAGCGCCATGGAAGAGGTGAGTCCGAGGTTCTGTAGATGGTAATTACCTGGATGAGGTCTCAGGGCTTGCCATTCGTGGCGCACGGCGCCGAGGTTTGTGACCACCAGTTCTTCGCCAAAATGCGGCGCGATCGCGCGCAGGCAGTCGTATCTTTTCATTCCACTACCTCAGGGCTTGTTTGTTTAGGACAATGGCCGTGGGCCGGCGTGAGGAGCGCGCAAGCATCTGGCTATCGCGAATGGTAGGACGAATATCCTCAATGCGTCCGACTTTCTCGTACACAATATGCATGGCCTGCAGAACCGGCTCGGTCAGACTACCGACGGTGGCATGCCCGGCGTTTTCTTCGCCGACCCCGCCACTGTGACCGATCAACATCAAGACCGGTATACCCGGATGAATACAGACCGTCGCCAAAGCATTGGCGGACAATAAAAAGCCGGCGTTCATCATGACCATCGCCGGTCTTTTTCCACCCAGGTATGCGCCCGCGCAGATGCCGATTCCCTCTTCCTCGCGAGTTACCGGCACGTGGTGAATTGCCCGATCTTCGCCCAGCGCCATGACCAGGTCATGGAGATTCGCTTCAGTCAGCGACGCGACGAAATCCACGCCGGCCTCTTTAAGAGAATCGACGATCTCCGCCGCCACTTCGCGTTTCATGTTTCCTCCTGTCGCATCGATCTCGGCGATCCTAACTGCTTACAGCCGGATCGTTCCAAACCTTTATTGCGGAGACTAGGCTGGCAGTCAAGCAAATTCAGCGAGTTGCTTTCTAGCAATTCGGCGGCGTTAGAGCCGGTAAGATTGTCCAACGTGAAAGGCGCATCGCTTTTTCAAGCGAGTGGAGGTAGCATAAACAAGACAAGATTTGGCTGTTAATCTTTGAGATGGACGGAGCTGCAATCATGCGTGATAGCAAAATCCGAATCGGAATTATGGGGTTGGGCCAAATCGGTCGACACCTCTATCACCTTGCGCTGGAAAATGACGATATCGAAATCCCCGCGGTTGCGGATATCGGCAAACCGGAAATCATCCACTACCTGCTCAAAAGCGACGCTCTGGATGGGCCGCGGTACGAACTCCGGGACAATTATTTAGTCAATGAGAAGTTCCGGACCAGAATGCTACAACTTGCCAGACCGGGAGACGTCCCCTGGGATGTTTTTGGGGTCGACTGCGTTATAGACGCCACGGGCCGATATCGGCGCCGTGAGTATCTGGAAGCCCATTTGCGGACCGGTGCGGGCCGGGTCATTTTGGCATCGTTACCGGCAGACCCCGTAGATCGTGTGGTAATTCCAGGTATCAGTGAAGAAAATGCAGTCAGCGAGGACAGACTGATATCGGCAGGGTCGGCAACCACTAATGCGCTTGCGCTCTTGTTGCAGACTCTGGACAAGGCATTGGGAGTCGACTGCGCGTCGATGACGACAGTTCACGCCTATAGCAGCGATCAGTCCCTTCAAGATTATGCACATGAGGATTTTCGTCGCAGTCGATCCGCCGCGCAGAACATCATCCCCAACAGTAACGAGTCGGCTCGCTGGGTGGAGATCATCCTGCCACAATTCGCGGGAAAATTGAGCGGTTATGCCCTCAATGTGCCGGTGCAACGGGGATCCTTGCTGGATCTGAACTGCGTGTTGCGAGACGGCGGAGTGACTGTCGAGCAAGTGAACGAGGCCATGCGTAGCGCCGCTAAAAATCATCCGCTCCTGATCGGTGTGACCGACGATCCGGTCGTTTCCTCTGATGTCATCGGTTGCCGGCAATCCTTGCTCTTTGATTGCCGGGCGACCCTCAAGGCGGGGAAACGGATCGTCAAAGTGCTGGCCTGGTACGAAAGCCTGGGTCACGCGTGCCGCGTGCTCGATGTGGCAAGGCATTACAGCAGGCTCGGCGGCACCGGAGGTGTGAAATGAGAGTTGCAATCAACGGATTTGGCCGAATTGGCCGCACAGTCTTCCGTATTCTGGATAAACGTCGAGACGTTGAAGTCGTTGCCATTAACGACCTCTTCGACAATGAAGCGCTGCGCTACTTGCTGAATTATGACACCGTCATGGGTCCTTTCGAGGGCACGCTGCGGCTCGATGCGGACGATCTCGTGACCTCTCACGGCCGCACCCGGATGCTTTGTCAAAAGGATCCGCTCAAGCTACCGTGGGGTGAGCTCGGCATCGACGTTGTTGTGGAATCGACAGGTATTTTCACTGCCAAGGAACAGCTCACCAATCACCTTCGCGCCGGTGCGAAGCGGGTAGTGCTTACGGTTCCGGCGAAGGACGAGATTGATTACACGGTCGTGCTTGGCGTCAATGACGAAGGGCTGAACCCGCAACACCGGATTATTTCAAACGCGAGCTGTACCACCAACTGTTTGGCGCCATTGGCGAAGGTGCTCCATGATGCCTTTGGTATCGTGGAAGGCATCATCAACACGGTGCACGCCTATACCAATGACCAGCGCCTGGCCGATGTGCCGCACTCAGACTGGCGGCGCAGCCGCGCTGCGGCGGAGAATATCATCCCGACGTCGACCGGTGCCGCCAAGGCCGTCGGCATGGTTTTGCCTGAGCTGAAAGGCAGGCTAGACGGAATTGCCGCGCGTGTCCCGGTCCCCGATGGTTCGGTCGTGGACCTGTTTGTCGAACTGGGAAGAGACGTTACTGTCGAAAATGTCCATTCAGAGATACGCGCCGCCGCCGAGTCCGCGCGCATGAAAGGTATTCTGCAATTTGTCGAATTACCCGTAGTATCCTCCGACATTATCGGCAATTCGCATTCTTCGATTTTTGACGCGGGATTTACTAATGTTACCGGCAATAGGTATCTCAAATGTCTAAGCTGGTACGACAACGAATGGGGATATTCCAATCGCGTCTGCGATTTACTCCACGTGATGGCAGCATGGGAATAATCAACCGGGAAGAATGCCGGGGATCGAGCTACAGAGTGGTGACGTCGTAACTCGCGAGGCAACGACCAACCAAGGCCTCCGCAGCCGCCCATTCGAAGCTCCGGAGCTCGCGTCGATGGATAGCTGCGGGCTCGCCCGCGTAAAACATCTCGTTCTGGAATAGATAAAAAATGACGCAGGCTCATACAAGATCTCGCCCTCAGACCATCAGGAGCAAAGAATTTTCCCGGCCAAGGAAAACAACGAGGCACTTCCGGGAGCGTGAAAACCGGCGGGTACGAGATCAAGTACGAAGAAGATCCGCGCGCCCGGCAGATGTTCGAAGGCGAGCTCGCGACGCCTGGCGCGCGAGGTTAGATGAACAATGCATTTAAAGAGAGGAATGATATGAGCAAGCTCTACCGCATCCTATTGACTCTGTCGGTTCTCGGGATACCAGGCGGGTTTCTCGCAGGCGCCGACCAAACGCGCATCGCAGTCACCAACCCCAATATGTCTTTTCTTCCGTCAGGAGTCGCTTTGAAAAAAGGTTTTTTCAAAGACGAAGGCCTGGAGGTAGAGATCATTCGCATGAACGTGCCAACTATCATAACCGCCCTTGTGACCGGGGACATTGGTTACACTCTGCTCTTCGGTTCGGTCGTGCGCGGCGCGCTTCGCGGCATGCCCCTGCGCGCTCTGGCGAGCCTCCTCGACGGTTCAACCCACGCGCTGGTTGCCAAGCCCGAATACAAATCAGGCAAAGAACTTAAGGGGAAAACCGTCGGCATCGGCAACTTCGGCGGCACGGACGAGGTGGCCGGTCGCATGATGTTGAAATCTTTCGGCCTGGACACGGAGAAAGATCTCAAGTTCATCGCGTTGGGGCCGGATCGCGCGCGGCTCGCCGCGTTAAAGGAGGGCCTGGTGGACGTCGCGGTCATCGCCCCGCCCGCCGACGCTCTGGGAAGACAGATGGGATTTAACGTGCTTCTCAGGGCGTACGAGGTTTTTAGTTTCCCGTTCATCGGCGTCGGCGCCAACCTCAAAACGATCAAGGAGAAGCCCGAAGAGGTTAAGAAAGTGGTAAAGGCCTTGGTGCGAGCAAACCGCTTCATCCGGGAGGACAAGGAAGGTGCCGTGAGGGTCCTGATGGAATGGGGAAAGGTGGAGCGTGAACATGCGGTGGCTTCCTACGATTCCGCCTGGAAAGTGTTCAGTCCGGATGGAAATATTCCCCAGGAAGGTTTGCGCATGGTGGTGGAGCAAGCGAAGGCAGAGCTCAAGCTCACGCGGGAGATACCCGTGAACGAGATTGTCGACCTGGCACCGCTACGCGCGGCGCAAAAAGAGCTGGGAATTAGAAAGTAGGATGGGCGCATGCTTCAACTGGCTCAGCATGAACGGAGATTAATGCACGAAGTTAAGTGCGCCTCCGTTCGCCCTGAGCGGGGTCGAAGGGGTCAATATTAGGGGTTGCTGCTTTCTCCGGGATCCGAACCGCGGTCATTCGAGTTTGCTAAAACGCTCGCAGAGCACTAGAGTGACGAGCATGAGCAATAATAATGAGGAACGATCCAGGTACAAAATCACCGATTCGCACCGTAACCAAGCCATCGTCGCAACAGTCCGTAAAGACCGGGACACCTACGCATGGACCTGGCAAGGTCATATCGAATTCACCGACGGGCA
>DASWHT010000137.1:0-6269 GCA_036398075.1 Binatia bacterium
CACTTTGCCGTAACTCTTCGACTTCGGATTCGCGTCGACGGTGACGAGCTTGTCGGAGCCGTCTCCGAGCCCCTCGACGCCGAGCGTCCAGACGTAAACGTAATCCTCCTGGCCGTTGATCAACTTGGAAATATACGGCGAGTTGCAAGTCTCGTCGCCCAACGCAGTGCCGGCAAGTGCCAACCACGCCACCGCCAGTAGAGCGATCCGGCGCGGGTTAATGCGGTCCATGACATCCTCCTTTCGAGCGGCGCAAACTGCGCCAACCACAGCCATCTCGTTTGGCCGATAAGCTATGCGATAAACGACCCGTGTGTCAACGAAAGTTTTAATTCAGCGAGATGGATCTCGGTAGCTTCCTACGCGAAAATCATGCTGGTGAACGTCACCGCGGAGCCGGTCTCCTGGGTAAAGGCTTGACTGTATTTGAGATGCGTTCCGCTGGCGCCGTTGAGCAGGTGAATCAATGAATAGAGCGGCGCAAAGCCGCAAATTCTCCGCTTGTCTTGATCCTTCGCGATCTCATGGAAGAATCCCGGCGCATCCAACGCGGCGAGCCGATCGATCAAGAGCTGGTCTTCGCTTTCAACCCATTTGAGAAAATTCGCGTTGACCGGCTCGCGGTCGCCGAACTCCCGGCCGACATGGGCTAAATCCACTCCCGCGACAAAACAAACTTGCCGCGTTTCTTGCTCAACTAACCCGCTCAAGACGCTTAAGCATTTCTGTACCGCCGCATCTCGTTCCGGCGGAGTTTGGCTGACGACCATCGATTGGAATGATGAAACCAGGATGGGGACAATCTTAAACGGACGCTCGGGCTCGCCGGCCAATGCCGCGCGCAATTGCGCCGCGTATTTGAGGAAAAGCACCTGAAATTCCAGCGAGTGCTCGCCGCGGTGCAGATACTCGTCGGCAAAAAGGTCGGCGCCGCACCTTTCTTGCAATCGCGTCACAAACTCCTTGTCCGTCTGAACCAAACCGAGCGGCGTCTCAAAATCCTTGAGCGTCAAGATAAACGGGGTCCGGCCGCCGCAATGAGACGTGCCGAGCAGAATGAAAAGATCGGCGCCGCCGCTCTCCGCCAAACTCTTGTAAGCCCAGGCGTAGGCCGTCCCGCCGCGGTGAAAATCGATGTGCGGAGCGACGATAGCCTTGGGCGTTGCCGCTCGAGTTCTTCCGTTTGGCAGACCGGGACCGTTTGGCGCGGCAAAAAAGCCGTCGAGCTGGATTTTCAATTCCGCCGGATCGGCTTTATAGACTGCGCCCGCATGCGCCGCGGCCCGCGCCGGTTGGCGGCGAAACTCTTCGACGAGCGAATTTCGGTGCGCAAGAAAATGCTCGCTGTGAAGATAATAACGCCGGTCCAGTGTCTCGATGAATTCCTTCAGCTCATCGGCGAGCAGCAAACGGCCGAATTGTTTGCCGAAGGCCGCCTGAATGTCGATATAAGAATTCCGCCCATCGAAATGAGACAAAATGAAATACCCCACCGGAGAAATACCCAAGGGGCTGGCGAAATTGAGCGGGTCTTTCAGATAGAGAAGCGTTCTTCCGTCTTGCACGACGGGAATTACTTCCACGGGTCGTAAACGCGGGTTATCCGTCATGAGGCCGGCGGGAATGATCGTAATGAGGCGAGCAGCGGCGAGCGCAGCTAAACGATGCCCAATTTCTGTTTCGCTTCTTCGCTGATCATGCTCGGATTCCAGGGCGGGTCCCAAACGAGATCGACGGTAGCATCTCCGACTCCATCCAGGGCCAGAATTTTCTGCGTGGCATCCGCCGCGATCATTGTGCCCATGCCGCAACCGGGCGCGGTGAGCGTCATTTTGACCGCCACCTTGTCGTCATTGATTTCCACGTCATAGACCAAGCCCAGGTCAACGATATTGACGGGAATCTCCGGATCATAGCACTCTTGCAAAGCTTCATAGATTTGTTCTTTGGTCACCATAATCAATCAACTCCTCTTGATTGCGGCCCCCTCTCCTTTGTCCTCCCCCCCGCAACGGGGGAGAGGGAAGGGTGAGGGGAATCAGCTTGAAACGATTCTCAGACCCTGGGCACGCTGCGCGCGCTCCGACGCGATCGATAACTGCCCGGCCAGCCTGGCGGCGATCTCGAGAAACCTCTTGCTCACTATCGAGTTTGGCTCCTGGATGAGGATCGGCACGCCCTTGTCGCCGCCCTCGCGCAACGCCGGCGTAATCGGAATATCGCCGAGGTATGGAATCTTAAACCGCTCCGCCGCCCGCTCGGCGCCGCCGCGCGAAAAAATGTCATGCTGCTTGCCGCAACCGTCGCAAATGAAATAGCTCATATTTTCGACGATGCCGACGATCGGAATATTGACCTTGTCGAACATCGATTTCGCGCGCACCACGTCGGCGAGAGCGACTTGCTGCGGCGTCGCCACGAGTAGCGCGCCGCTGACTTTGAGTTGCTGCGAAAAAGTAATCTGCACATCGCCGGTGCCGGGCGGCATGTCGACGACGAGATAATCAAGATCGCCCCAATGCACGTCGGCCATAAGCTGGTGCAGCGCCTTGCCCAACATCGGCCCGCGCCAGATCACCGCTTGCTCCGAATCGAGAAAAAATCCGATGGACATTACCGGCACGCCGTAAGCGAGGATCGGGGCGATCTTTTGGCCGCCGTCGATCTCTACTTTTCCTGGTTCGCCTTTCACCCCCATCATCATCGGCACCGACGGGCCGTAGATGTCCGCGTCAAGGAGACCGGCGCTCGCGCCGTGCATCTTCAGCGCCACCGCCAGGTTGGCGGCAACGGTCGATTTGCCCACTCCGCCTTTGCCCGCGGCGACCAGCACGACATTTTTCACCGTGGGCAACAAATCCGTCTGCCCCGCGCCCGCCTTGCTGCCGCGCACCTGCGCGCCGAAGGAAATTTCCAGTCCAGTGATGCCGGGGACTTCCGCAAGCGCCTTCTTACAATCGTTTTCGATGGTTTCGCGCAGTGGACAGGCGGGGGTGGTGAGCTCGACGGTGAAGCTGACCCTACCGTTGCTCACGCCGAGATTCTTGACCATGCCGAGACTAACAATGTCACGATGGATCTCGGGATCCTGCACCTTGCCGAGTACGGCTAAAATTTTCTCTTCAGTGATTGGTTCCACGGTGTTCCTTTCAACAAAAAACTATAGACTTATAAGGTCTATAATGTCAACACGACGGGCGCGCCAAAGATCTTGCCAAAGGCGCAAGCGGCAACCATCTCTCGTCAGAGGCTGCGTCGTAATGCGCAGAATGACCCCGATGTTATGCTGAGCAAAGCGAAGCATCTCGCATTTTCAAGTGGGCGCGAAGTCGAGATTCTTCGGCGGAGTTTATCCTGAGCCTGTCGAAGGGCCTCAGAATGACATTGCGTCACAGTCTCTCAGCGAAGAAGCGCGGAGCGAATCCAATATTGTCTTGCTGCTCACAGCACCATTTGATAAAATTACTTGTATGCTTATACTTTGGAGGTTATCATGAAACAAACATTGATCAGCGTTTGTGCGCTAATTGTTTTGGCCGGCATGGTTGGCTGCTCGGGCGGGGCCTTGACTACCCGCGAAAAAGGCGCGGGCATCGGGGCCATTGGGGGCGCAGCGGTGGGCGGTATTATTGGCGCCGCCGTGGGAGCGCCGGGCGTTGGCGCCGCTGTCGGCGGTACTCTTGGTCTTGGCGCCGGCGCGTTGATCGGCGATCAACTGCAAGGACAGGAACAGAAGCAAACCGATCAGCAACGCCAAATCAACACCAATCAGGCCGAGTTGGATCGCCAGCGGCGCGAGCTCGAAGAGCTGAAAAAACAGAAAGAATACTGATTCCTTAGCGCCGATCGCGGCGTCTTGATCAGCGACCATTTGATGGGCCAGGAACAAAGGAAAGACCAACAACAACGAAACTTCGAATGAACAACCCCGCCGCAAGCGACGGGGTATCGAAATCCCAGAGACTCGGAGAATCCCAAGCGCAGCAAGCTGCGGGGAATATGACCCCAAGAGATTCAAATCGGGCCGAGATCGAACGTCTAAGAAGCGAGAACAAACAGCTCAGGCAGCAACTAAACGAGCGGTGAGTAACCCTCGTTAGGAGGTTTGATGATGGCGACTCGGAAAAACTCTTGGCGCGCCGGCGCGTTATTCATTTCGCTCCTGGTTTTGTGCGCCGGTTGTTCAGCCGGCTCGCTGACGACACGCGAGAAGGGCGCGGGCATCGGCGCCCTCGGGGGCGCGGCTGCCGGTGGAATCATCGGCGCGGCCGTCGGCCACCCTGGCGCCGGCGCGGCCATCGGTGGCGCGCTAGGTTTGGGCACCGGCGCATTGATCGGCGACCAGCTACAGGGACAGGAGATCAAGCAGACCGAACAGCAGAAAGCCATCGATCAACAGCGGGTTGAACTTGAAAAGAACCGCGCTCTCATCGAAGAATTGAAAAAGCGCAATATCGAGGCGCGCGAGACCAGCCGCGGGGTCATGGTCAATCTGCCGAGCGTAAACTTTGAGTTCGACAGCGCCGATCTGACGCGGGACGGGAACAACCGGGTCAATCAGATCGCCGGCATCATTAAACGCGAAGCGCCGAACCGCCGGGTCACGGTTGAAGGCCACGCCAGCCGGGAAAGCGCGGCCCAAGAATCCTACAACCAGCGTTTATCGGAACGCCGTGCAAACACCGTTGCGGACGAACTGGAGCGGAGTGGGGTGGACAACCGAAACCTTAGCTCCCGTGGGCTCGGCACCCGCGCACCGATTGCCTCCAACGAAACGGAAGCCGGACGCCAGCAGAATCGCCGCGTCGAAGTGATTATCGAGAATTAGAAGAGCCCAACTTTGGCTCGGTGCCGGCCAGCAAACGCTGAATATTGCCGCGGTGGCGCCAGGTGATCAGCGCCGCAATGAATCCGCCCAAGGCGATCACCATGGGTGGATAACCGACAATCCAGAGACTAACCGGCGCCGCAATCGCGGCGGTAATCGAGCCCAGGGAAACCAGCCGGCACGCCGCGACAGTCAAGGCGAAGATAACGAAAAGGACCATAGCGACCAATGGCGCCAGTGCGAGTAGAACTCCCAGCGCCGTGGCCACGCCTTTGCCTCCTTCGAAGCGCAAGAAAACCGGATAGAGATGGCCCAGAAAGGCGGCGGCACCGGCCAGGGTTACCGCGGGCAAACTCATTTCCAGTTGCACCCCCGCAAATACCGGCAACCACCCCTTGGTGACATCGGCGACTAGAGTCAATGCGCCCCGCCCTCTGCCTAAGAGGCGGGTGACGTTCGTGGCCCCTACATTGCCACTTCCCACCTTCCTGATGTCGACCCCGGCCATGCTGCCTAAAATGTATCCGCTGGGCACGGAGCCGAGTAGATAAGCCGATACGACAAGCGCAATTTCGATCATTCCGGCAGAATTAGAATTGATCCATTCGGGTTAGAATCTGAGTCTGGTTCGCCGCGATCGCTCCCGCCGCCGCGCGTGAATACCGCCGCCGATCCATCCAACGAGGAAGAACACCGCGGCGATAGCCAGCCAGATCATGACGTCGCCCTCGCGCCCTTCCAGCCTTTGGATCAAAGACGGCGCCTTGGCCGGGGATGGCGCTGCTGTGTCTGCGGCGATCCCAGCCAGGGGCATCGGTTTGTCGGCACCGGCCTGCGGTACCGATTTTGTCATCGAAGGGTTAACCGCGGGCGCCGCCGGACTCAAGGACTTCGCCCGAGCAGCAGTCGAAGGGGAAAGCTTAGATTCCTGGCGCTCTGCGGCGCCGGATTTCGTCCCGCCTGATGCCGGCGACGGTGGCGTGGAAGACTGTTCGGCTGCGAACATCAGATAGCTTCCCGCCCGATCACGGTTGGTATGGGAACCGAAGGGACCGTGCGACGAGTCGGTACGGGGTCCATCAATAACAGCTGCCAAGCAACAGCAGGACAAGAGCAGACCGGCGTGCCCAAGCCGAAACATCGGCTGAATTTAGCATAGCGGCGCCGTCATACTCAAACAATTAAAAAGATACCCCCGGGTTTGGCGCCGAAAAACTAGTGTGGTGTCCCAGAAGTTCGCTAAAGAAGTCAGTGGCCTCATCACCGTCATTCCCGCGGAAAGCGGGCATCCGGAACCCCCACTTAATCTCCCCCTTAGCAAAGGGGGAGAAAGAGAGGGGGTCGATTCCGGGTCGCGCTTCCTCGCGAAAGCGGGGATCACGCCAGCTCGCCCGGAATGACGACTGAATTATGTAACTAACGTCTGAGTCAGGACACTAGC
>DASWHT010000138.1:0-4229 GCA_036398075.1 Binatia bacterium
AAATCCACCACCTGCGACACCGGTACTCGCTGCTTGCCGGACAAGACTTTCAAGCTCTCCTCGATGCCCTCCTGTACCGCATGGTCTGTCGCCAGACCGTTATCGGACCAGGTCTTCAGCATCAGATCGAAAGCTCTTTCCGCAACGTCGCGGTCCATCTTCCATCTAGCGGCAATGAGCCCGATGGATTCCACCCGGTTCGTCCGAATGTATGCCATGGCGCGAAAAACCGCCGTGATCATTTTCTTAATCTGATCCGGGCGCTGCTGAAGCCAGCGGTCGGACACGCCGAGCCCGCCGCTTATGCTCTCGAGTCGATCTCCCATGAAGGCGAGACGCCGAAGACCCAACTTTTCCGCCTGAATATCCGCGGGAACCGTCAACGTCGTGGCATCGACGACGCCGGTGCGCAACGCGACCAACCGGTCAGGGGTATTGCCGATAACCCGCAGGACCATTTCCTTGTCGGCATCGACGCCGGCATCTTTGAGCAATCGCCTAGACAAAAAAGATTCGCCGGACGTCAGCGTGGCGACGCCCAAAACTTTGCCCTTGAGCTCTTTCAACGAGCGAATCTCCGGTTTCGACATCAACGAGAATAGCGGCCGGTCGTTATAGACCATGACGTTCTTGACCGGCAAGCCGCGCACCGCCGCGGCGAGGGTAGTGCCGGCGAAAGCAACGTATTGAATGTCGCCGGATATCAATGCGGTAACCGCGATAGTCGGAGGAATATTGATCAGCTCGACGTCGAGAGCCATTTGCGCGAAAATCTTGTTCTCGCGGGCGACTACGAGCGGGAAGGGAATCAAGCCACCCACCGAATAACCGACCCGCACTCGTTCGAGCTCCTGACCGGCGGCGAAAGCGCTTTGCGCCGCCAGTGCGGCGGTTGCCCAGAGAAGGCCGAAGCAAACGAGTTTGTATTTCATCCTGAGCATCATGGGTCCATTCTGCGGGGTCACGGCCATCGGTTGCGGTTTTGCGGCCGCTTGGCCCAGTAGTCCTCGAAAGCTTTCGGTCCGGCGCGCTCATATACGCGCCGGTGGGTTGCTTGATCGGCTTCATGCGGGACTACTCGTTCCGAATATTGTAGATGCAGCACTTTGCCTTCGGCGGCGGCCTTTTCCGCTGCCATTAGGTCTTCTAAAAATTGGCGCAGCTCGCCGTGGTTGGCCATGTTGCTGCGGAAAATGAGCCGGCCGTCTTTGTGAACGACAAAAAGCGCATTGGGCCAAGCGCCATAAGCACGGTGGATTCTACCATCGAGATGATCGACGACGACGGGGAACTCGACATTTTCCAAACGTTGCAGCTCGCGCGCGTACGCGATTTTCTGTTCCAACGACCCATGTGCCGGGTAATTTTCCGCTGGATGGGACTCCCTGGTGTAAAGTAAGAAAAACGCCACGGCGCCGGCGTCGAAATCCTTTTGCAGCTGATTGAACGCCGGCGCCTCGAAGGCACACATGGGGCTTGTCACCGCGCCGGTCATTACGACGACGTGACGCCGGCCGCGAAAGTCGCTGAGACGGACAATTGAGCCGTCTAACGCGACGGCTTCAAACTCCGGCGCGGCGACACCCACCTTCGCGGCCATCGTCTCGCCGGGATTCGCAGGCGACGGCGCGGCGGCGGCAAATTCTTCAAGATTATAGGCACGCTCTTCTTCGTTCATCTTTAAAGTCTGGGATCTTCAGGCTTCCGTAGGGTTAACCCGGGCAATGCTATTTCAGCGCAAGGACTCGGAGATTGCACCGCGGAGGCGCGTCCTTCGACGGGCTCAGGACGTGGTGAGCCTGCCGAACCACGGAGGGCGCGGAGTAAAGAGTTTTTGATCAAAAAATACTCCGAACTCTGCGAACTCTGTGCCTCGGTGGTGAATACTCCTTCACAGTAAACCCGGAAGAGCCAAAGTCTGAATCAGCGGCTCTCCTCGCGATAAACACCGATGGCCTCGTGCAACGGCCGGTCGGTGGTGGAAAACAAAATGGCCGGCTCCCTAGCCGAAGCATTCTTGTGCTTGTGCCAGCTCCAATTAGGCACCACGAAAAAGTCGCCGGTCTCCCACTCGAGCTTTTCGCCTTCGACTTCGGTTACGCCGCTGCCCTCCACCGCATAGTAAAGCTGGTTCGAGGTGTGGCGATGCTCCTCAGTTGTTTTATTACCGTCCAGCGATTGTATCCAGCAGGAAAAGGCCGGGAACGTCGATCCGCCGGTGACCGGATTGCGATACTCCAGACATTTGCCATCAAAGGGGCTTTCGCTCTCAGTCAACATCTCGCACAAGGCGCGCCGGGTTGCCGGCCATTTATAAACCAGCGACTTTAACGGCTGTCCGGGGGGCGCGAGCAAACCGGGATTGCGCAGCGTCGTATCCACCGGACTATTGTAGAGCCTCACGTCTTCCGCCGGATGCGGCTCCTGAAAGGTCGTGCGCAACATGCGCATGAGGCCTGAGTCGAGACAATCGATCCAGACGGCGTCGCGATCGGTTTCGTTGATGTGATTGTGCCAGCCCCAGGTCGGCTGAATTACCAGATCGCCCCGCTCCATGACGCATTTTTCACCGTTGGTGATGGTGAAGACTCCGGCGCCGCCATCTATGACGAAACGCATGGCCGCGTTGGTGTGGCGGTGCGAATAAACCGACTCGCCGGCTTTCACCAGTTGGACGGCGTAGCCCAAGGTGAAACTCGTTCCCTCATCGAGGCTCGGGTGCACCAGCGTGATGGCGCGGCGCGCGCCCTTGTAATTCGTCGTCACCAGCCTGCCCGCAGCCTCTAGTCCGGCGCGAATTTTGGGCCATTTCCAAAGATGCGGTTTGCCAAAGGGGGCCGGCTTGCGGTTCATGCGCTCTTCGCGCACCCATAAGCCCTTCATCGAGTCTTTCGCCAGCTCCGCGTCGAGCGCTTTTAATTCATTTACCTGGTCAAGTCCCATGGACTATTCCTTTCTGAATTAATGGTCAGAGAGCCTGAAGTACTTGACCGCGTTGCCGACGGTCATCTTCCATTGTTCAGCTTCCGGCACGCCGGCGAAATTTTCTTTGAGAACTTTTCTGGAGTTGGGCCAGTCGGATTCGAGATGCGGAAAGTCGCTCGCCCACATGACTTTGTCGACGCCCAGTTCTTGGCGCGCGACGCGCACGCCGACCGGATTGCGATTGAAGCCCCAGTAGACATTCTCCCGCGCGTACTCGCTCGGCATGCGCTTCAAGCGCGGCAGGCCGAGCACGCGCTCGGCCCAGTATTGCTGCCGCCCATATTCGTTATCCATCTGATCCATCCAGTTGGGCACCCAGCCGATCTGCACTTCAGCGACATAAATATTGAGCCTGTTAAAGCGCTCGAAGACGCCGGCCCAAATCATCTGCACGATCTGTTTGCTGCCGCGAAAGCCGTATTTGTTGAAGCGCTCGATCACGTCCGGCACGTGGTGCTCGGGATCGGTCGCCTTGGGATACTTAAACGACGGCGCGGCGACCGCCGCCTGCGGACCACGGCCACGGCGCGGGAAGCCGAACTCAACGTGGATCGTCAAGGCCATGCCGAGATCGACGACCGCAGCCCAGAATCGGTCGTCGCCCGGCGTTGGATAGCGATTACCCGCCGGAAAGCTATCGATAGCCACGGCTTTGAGGCCGATCTTCTGGCAATGCTCCAGCTCCGTCACCGCGTCGTCGATATCGGTGATCGGAATCACGCCGACGCCAATCAGCCGTTGCGGCGAAAAAGAGCAATACTCCTCCGCAAGCCAATCATTATACGCGCGGACAACGGCTTTGTAAGCATCGTCGTTCCGAATGCCGCGCCAGAAGCCCGGCCCAACGTTGCCGGTAAAGAGCACTTCGGCATCAACGCCGTCTTTTTCCTGTTCCTGCAAGCGCTGTTCCGGCGCGCCGGTGCCCGGCGCGGTCTCGTAGCTTTCCCCCGGCAGCGGATCGAAAGGCCGCCGCTCTTCATAGGGCAGGCCGCAAGAAATGTTCGAGATCAAACGCTCAAGCGGCTGGCCTTCCTGTAGCACCGCCAAGGTGCCGTCTTCGAGAGTGATCACCTTGGGAGCGCGATCGCGAAACTTCGCCGTCACCCGCTTGGCGTAACGATCCGGCCGAATCTCCAGGTGGGAATCGGCTGAGATGCAATGATATTTCACTTTAGCTTCCCTCCAATTCGCGCTGCGATCCTTCAGCCCAGAGGCTCAAATGGCTTCGCTTGTTCAACGTTCAA
>DASWHT010000139.1:0-4943 GCA_036398075.1 Binatia bacterium
CACATCTTTGATCGTAAACCGGCCATCTTCGGCCGCGATCTGGGAGTGGAAGACTACCTGGAGCAATACATCGCCCAACTCTTCACGCAATTTCTTCGGGTCGCCATCGTCCAACGCTTCGAGCAGCTCATAGGTTTCTTCGAGCAGACAAGGTTTGAGCGAGACATGGGTCTGCTCCCTATCCCAAGGGCAGCCCTGCGCGCCACGTAGCTCAGCCATCACATCGAGTAACTTTTCAAATTTTTCAGCCGCACTGTCTGCCGCCACGATTGCCTCCGCAAGTCGATTTCTCACACAATTTACGCTGTTGTGATCTTACGTAGACCCGGCTGATCTGTCTACCCCCCTTTGCTTTTCACCCGGAGCAATTTTAGGCATCGAAGGTTAAGAGCTAAATATTTAAGGCGTCAAGTTAAGTTATTGATTTTGCGAAGTTTTTTATAAAAAAACCTTGCCAGACGGCGCCCGTTGGGCTAGCATCGACGGCTATGCGATTTGTTCACACGGTCTTCCAGCGACCCCGGGCATTATCGGCAAGATGTTCGGGCCTATTGCTGCTCGCCGGCGTTTTGCTCCAGGTAGTCACGTCCAGCGCCCAGTCCATCCCAGGTAACGAGTGGGAAAAAGCCCTTGCCGCTGCCGAGAAAGAAGGGCAAGTGACGATCTACGGTCCCCCCGGCATTACCTATCAAAATGCCATCGGTGCTTTTCAGGAAGCCTATCCCAAAATCAAACTCATCTACGTTCCGGGTTCCGGCACCAACAACGCGCAACGCATGGTGACGGAAAGAAGGGCGGGAAAATTTCTCGCCGACGTTTTTATCGGGGGCTCCGGCACGTTGATCGAGGTTCTCTTCGACGGAAATCTACTGGATCCCATTCCGCCGCTGTTGTTGTTACCAGAGGTGAAAGATACCTCGGTCTGGTTCAACAAGACACATACCTTCGCCGACGCCAAGGGCCAGTATGTTTTCATGATGCAGGGCAACATCAACACCAATCTGGCTGCCTACAATACGAAATTGACAAAACCCGACGGCGTGAAGTCCTTTTTGGATCTTTTGAATCCGAAGTGGAAGGGAAAGATGGTGGTTTACGATCCGCGGGCGCGCGGTCACATTCAAAACGTTCGGAGTGTTTATTACAACCCAAAACTGGGTGGCGAATTTTTCCGCCGCTTCTTCAGCGAAATGGATGTCACCATCAGCCGCGACCAGCGCCTGATGATCGACTGGATCGCACAAGGCAAATTTTTGCTTTCTGTTTTTTCTACGAGCAACGACGTTCTTGACGCGCGCAAGAAAGGATTGCCGGTGGATCTCATCGACGCCCCGGACGACGAGTCGTATATGTCGGGCGGATTCGGTCACGTGGCGGTCGTCAACAAGGCACCGCATCCGCAAGCGACGATGGTTTTTCTCAACTGGCTGCTTTCCAGGGAGGGGCAGCTGAAGTGGCAGGAGAAGTCCGACAACAATTCGTTGCGCACTGACATCCCGAAAAATATGCTGTCGGACCCAACCGCGATTCCCAAGGAAAAAGGGCGCTATATGAATACGAGTTTGCCGCAATACCAGAACCTTGATGTGGCGCGGAAAATCATCGACGAGGCGATAGCTAAATCCGCAAAAAAGTGAACTCGGACATCGGGCACGGAGGATGGTGGCATGTTGACTAGGGAAGAAAATGAAATGCTGACCCGCGTGGGGCCGGGCACGCCGGCGGGCGAATTATTGCGCCGCTACTGGCTGCCGGTGGGCGTGGCGAGCGAGTTGACCGCAGAAAATCCAACGCAGCTCGTTAGGATCCTCGGCGAAACACTCGTGCTATTTCGCGACAAGCGCGGCAACGCGGGCCTGCTCAACGACCGCTGCGCCCATCGCGGCGTATCGCTCTCCTATGGGCGGGTCGAGGAGCGGGGAATCGCGTGCGCGTACCACGGCTGGTTGTATAACACCAAAGGCGATTGCCTCGAGTGTCCGGCGGAACCGGCGGGCAGCAAGTTTCATCTGACGGTCAAGCAAAGGTCTTACCCGCTGCAAATGCTCGTGGGGCTCTGCTGGGCGTACCTCGGCCCGGAGCCGGCGCCCCTTATTACCAATTTCGATATCTGGTTCCGCAAAGACGGCCACCGAAAGATTTTCATTCAGCCGCAGCTTGATTGTAATTGGTTTCAGGCTATGGAAAATTCGATGGACCCGGCGCACCTGCAAATTCTCCATCAAGAAACCGCGGGCCGCGGCCGGGACATCCGGAACACCACGCGGGGGCTTACGGACGATGTGGAAAGATTTGACTTCTATGAAGTTCCCTACGGCCTGATGAAGCGGCGCGTCTACAAGAACGGCATGCTCGATGAGCACCCGGTGCTTTTCCCGAACGTCTTGCGCCAGGGAAACGTCGGGCAGATCCGCGTGCCCATGGACGACACGCACACCAAAGTCTATTTCGTGCGCTTCTTCCCCGCCGAGAACGGCGAGATCATCGAGAACGACGCGCCGCCGGTGGAATATATCAAACCTTACAAGGACCCGCCCGATGCGTTGCATCCTTACACGCGCTTCCGCATGGATGCGGTGCAAGCGCAAGACCATATGGCGTGGGAAACCCAAGGCCCGATCTGCGACCGCACCGGGGAACGGCTGACGAGCTCCGACCGGGGCATCGTGATGCTTCGTGAAGTGATGATGCGGGAGATGAAAAAGGTGCGGCAGGGCGCCGATCCGATGGGCGTGATTCGCGATCCCGCGCGAAATCAATTGATCGACACCCATCTCATGGAATCCATCGCGCAGGGCGGCGAGGACCGCGCGCCGCGCGCCGTAAACGCATAGTGGGAGTGCGCGAGCTGAACTGAACCGTTTACAGCGCTTGCAGAAACCTTTTCATGAATTCCCCGTTAAGGGACAATTTTCTGCCGCTCGCACAGGGTCGCCCGGAAACCTACCAACAAGGGATCTCTATTCCACGTCGTGTCCCCGATCGTTGTCGGGGTGGTTCGTGGCGCCGTATTTCCAGTAGCCTTGGGTGTGGGCGTGAGCCCGGTCCATTCTCCGGTCGTTTAACAGGTGGCGGCGGATATCTCATAGATACTATTTGCGAAATCGCGCAAAGATTCCAATGGAAAATAATTGAACGATTCTACGGAATCATTAGCCGTTGAACGGCGCCGCGGCTCGTTTTTCAAATAAATGACGTTTGTCAATACTAAGAATAAATATTAGTGACGGCGAATTCTCTCCCGCGCCATCCACAGAGAGGTCGCGATGAACGCGCCGAGCATGAGCCCTTGGGCAGCAAGGGTCTCCACGGTGGGATAAATGCCGACGAGCGGCAACTGCGGTGGAAAATTCAACGGCGTGCTCGGAACCCAACCGGCGGCTTGCAGCTCTTTAATGCCATTGCCGGCAAAGATGAACGCCAAGATATAAAGCAAAGCGCCCGTGGCGCCGAAGAAATGTTTCAGCGGTATGCGCAAGCCAAGCTTTAAAATAGCCAAGGTTGCCGCCAGGAGCGCCACCACGCCCGCCACGAATCCGCCAATGATACCCTGGTGATTGCTTTCGTTTTGTAACCAGAGCGCTTGATAGAAAAGGACGACTTCAAAGGCTTCCCGATAGACGGCGAAGAAGGAGATGCTCACAAGTCCGATAATTCTCTTGCTGGTAAGAACGTCCTGGACTTTGTTATGAATAAATGCATGCCATCGCTTCGCCTCGGTCCGGGTGTGTAGCCAATAACCCACATAGAATAGCGCGACTGCGGCAAAGACCGAGATGAACCCTTCCATGCTTTCGCGAGTTTGGCCGCTGAAAGTCAGCACGGTTTGGGCGGCGAGCCAGGTGAGCCCGCCAGCGACCAACGCGAGAATCCAACCGAAATGAATGTATCGGATCGCATTTGTCGCTCCCATGACCTTCAGCATTGCGATGATCGCCGCAAGAATCAGAGTCGCTTCCAGTCCCTCGCGCAATATGATCAACGCCGAATTCACGAAAGCGTAGTAACCGGAGAATTCGTCGCTACTGGCCAGCATCTGCGACGCCTGATCGAGCTTGGCCTCGATCTCCGAGCGCTGCTTCTGAATCTCGTCGGCGGAAACTCCCTGCCGAATCGAATTGCGGAACTGCGTGAACTGGGCTTCGAGCGACCGTCCCAGCGAGGCATCCTTTGCGAACAGCGCCGGCTCGGCCATTTCGAAGCCGTCGAGGTAGGCCTCGATCGCCTTCTGGTACGCCTTTTCCTTATCGCCTTGGCTGTAAATCGCCGCGGCTTCGCCGAGCAGGGTGCGGGCGATCAACAACGGATCGGCGGATTTCCTTTCGAGAAGGCCGCGCCGCAGGTAGGCGAGGACCTCGTTAACCGGCGCGCCGGGAAAGCTCTTTTTGCTTTTGTCCGTCAGCTCGTCGTCGGACGAAGTCGCTAAGCTCGCCATGCTGGTGAGATCGCCCGGCAATGTCTTGCCCTTGAACCATCCTTCTCCCGCGCTCGCCGCTTCGGCGGGAAAGCGCAGCGCCATAACGTAGAAAGCGACTTGCCAGCGTTGGTCATCCGGCAGCGCAGCGAAGGAAGCCATTGCGGTGTTATCGATGCCGAACGTGGTGGTGTTGTAGACTTTGAAGGGCGAGAGCCCCGCCATGAATTCCGCGTCGGTGAAATTCGCGGGCGGAGGTGTTTTCGGGTTCATCGATTCGCGGCCGGGGCCGTCGCCCTTGCCGGTGTCGCCGTGGCACTGAGCGCAGTTTTGCATGTAGATCAGTTTTGCGCCGTCGTAGTTGGGCAGTGCGCTGGGGTAGGTGACGATGTTGTAAGTCTTGATCAGTCGATCTTTGATCTGCTGGGCCAACTGCGGCACCGCGTCGTCGCCCGACTTGTTCTGTATATGCTGCGCCAGAGCGCGCAGATCTTTTTCGATGCCCGCTTTGTCGCCCCCTTCATTGCTT
>DASWHT010000140.1:0-3736 GCA_036398075.1 Binatia bacterium
ATCCTAGCGCTCGCCGGCTCGCGCGCCGACTGCGCCCGGCGCTTAGCGGAAATCACCATCGGCTTTAACACCACCGGCCAAGCCGTGCGCGCGAAAGATTTGCGGGCGACGGGCGCCATGATGGTGCTCCTTAACGAAGCGATCAAACCGAACCTGGCCCAGACCACCGAGCACACGCCGGCCCTGATCCACGCCGGACCCTTCGCCAACATTGCTCACGGCACCAGCAGCGTCATCGCTCAACGCACGGCGTTGCAACTTGCTGAATACGTCGTCAATGAAGTCGGCTTCGCCGCCGATCTCGGCGCTGAGAAGTACCTCGACATCGTTATGCCCTCATCGGGCATCAAGCCGTCCGCGGCGGTGCTCGTCGCCACTCTGCGCGCGCTCCGTCGCCACGATCCGGACAATCAAAGCAATCTCACGCCAGGCCTGGAGAATTTAGCGAAGCATATCGAAAACCTGCGCAAGTTCCATCTTCCTACGGTTGTCGCGCTCAACCATTTCCCGGATGACAAGGATGAGGATGTGGGCGCCGTGAAGCAATTGTGCGCGGAGTCAGGCGTCGAATTCGCGCACTCCAACGTGTTCGCCAGAGGCGGCGACGGCGGGTTGGAGATCGCGGAGAAAGTGATCAGCGCCGCCGATGGCGCGAACCTGGACGCAGTCAAGCCGATTTATGCAGCCGATCTCGGCATCGCGGAAAAGATTTCAGCCGTTGCCGCAGAGATTTACGGCGCCAACGCTGTCGAGTTTAGCGCTGCAGCAAGAGACAAGATCGAAAAATTCTCCGCCCTGGGTTTCGCCGGCCTCCCCGTCTGCATCGCCAAAACGCAAAATTCATTATCCGATGATCCGAAAAAACTCGGCGCCCCGAAAGGTTGGACGCTCACCATCACCGACGCCCACTTGGCCAGCGGCGCCGGCTTCATCGTCGCCGTCGCCGGCAACATGCTGCTCATGCCGGGCCTGCCGAAGATTCCTCAAGCCGTGAAGATGAGCGTGAACGAGGATGGAAGTATAGTGGGCGTGAACTGAACTGGCATGAGCGCCAATCCCGGTATAGGCGTTCGGAGGGCGCGAGCGCGGACTAATGCTTACCAAACGGGCAGGTGATCCTCGAATGCTGCCTCGAGGGTTGATCAAGTTAACCGCGAAAGCTCATGGCGTTAAAGATACCGGAACAGCCGTCCATAGCCGGTGACCTCCGCCTTGATGCCGGCCAGCCGCAGTCCGGCCCAAGCCATCGCCTGCATGCTCGTGACCACCGGCACTTCAAGATCCTGTTCCAGAGGCTGGATCACCGCCACGCTCGGCATTAGCGCCCCGGTGATCCAGATCCCGTCGGCGCCGGAGGTGGAGCGAAAAAGAGTCTTGGCTGCGTGGAAGGGCACAGACAAAGGAACCGTGGATACCTCGTAGTGGCGGGCTATCTCCTCGGCATCCGGCGGCCTTATGGAATGGGCCGCCAGCACTTGAATGCCCGCTTTCGAAACGTAGCGGATCAATTTCTCGTGCATTGCAGCGTCGAACGGTGTGATCATCACGACCCGCTGCATGCCTAAGAATTGCATCGCCTCGATACATGCACCGATATCGGTGGCAAAAGGAATTTTCGTAAGCTTAGCCACCTGAGCTGCAAGCTGGGTGTGATAATCCCAGCCCTGAGTTACCGTCAGCGGCACCCCCGCCTGCACCATGGCATCGACTTTGCGGCTCACCATCTCGGCCACGGCTGCTTCCATCCGGCCCAGCGCGCCGGAGTACTGTTCCTGCGTCAGGCCCATGACCCGTAGCGACGTCATACAGACCGTCACGCCTTCCGGAGCGATCAGGTAGAATTCATAGGCGTTATTTTCGTGACCCGGGCTGGGAGTGATTAAGCCAACCCGCGCCCGCCAACCGTAGGGCGCACCTAGAGACGCTTTCAATGGCATGCGATGTTTTCCTCCGTCTTTTGAACTTTTTGAGCGTAGTCCGTTATCCGCCCAAGAGCTTTTTCATACGCTCGACGATCTCTTTTGGCTGGCTTACCGCCTCCCGGCTCATTTTTTCCATTTCTTCACCCAAGGTGGGATCCGCTTCGAGCTTGCGCAACTTGACGTCGTCCAAGAAAGCTCGGTCGCTCATGGTTTTCTGAAACCCATCGCGCAAAGTCTTCAAGCGTTCCGCCGGCAGACCAGGCGGCGCAATGAACGGCCGCCCGAGATCGCCCGACGATAACACGGCGGAAACGAGTTTCCGCGTGTCCTCCGGAGTCTTGTACTCGTCCATCAGCTCGTAAATGGTCGGCACGTCCGGCGCGCGGGGATCCCGCTTGCGCCCGGTTTGCATCAAGAGCCGGACCATATTTTTTTTGCGCCAAGTGTGAAACGGCTCGCGCGCGAAAAAAGTGGGAATGCTCAGCGAGCGGCAAACCACTTCGCCGCGCTCAAAAGCCAAGTCCTGTTCCGCCCCGCCTTTATAACCCATGACGATGTTGAACTTCGCGCCCAACGCCTCTTCGACCAGTTTGGGAACAAAATGCCCGCTAGTGCCGCTGGACGTCGCAGAACATTTCGGCGCTTCCTTGGCGCTCCGGATGTCAGCGAGGGTTTTATAGGGTGAGCTGGTCTTCATGTAAAACAGATATGGAGTAGCCTCGGTGGAGCCGATCCAGCCGAACCTAGCCCAATCGAACTGGATCTCTTTCATTCCGATGATCTGATCGAGATAGAGCGACGGGCCGATGGCGCCCATCGTCAGACCATCAGGTTTGGCGACGTTGTAGACATAGTTGGCCGCAATCCTGGAGCCCGCCCCGGGCATATTTTGCACGATCATGTTAGGAGTACCGGGAATATGTTTGCTCAGATGCCCGGCCAAGAGCCGCGCCCAAATATCGTAGCCATCGCCAGCTAAATAGCCCACGATGACGGTAATCGTCTTGCCTTGGTAAAAAGGCGCCTGCGCATGAGCGTCTGCTACCAGAGCCAACCCTAGCAATAAACTCAACAGTGTTTGGATCATTGGTTTCCTCCGCTTGATGATTTTTACGGTTGCTCGCCTCCCGCAGTTACGCTTTTTACTTGCCCAATAGTTTTCTAAGGCGCGCAATGACTTCCGGTGGTTGCGCGGTCACGTCCTTTGCCAACGTTTCCAACTCCTCTCCCGTGACCGGGCTGAGTTCCCAACCTCGCTTCTTGGCTTCCTCGCGAAACTCAAGTTCCTGCAACGTTTTCGCGAAGGCCGCGCGCAGCAACTTGGTGTGATCGGAAGACAACCCTGGCGTTGAAATGATCGGCCACGCGCCGAACCCACCCGAACCAAGCGCAACATTCGTCAGGCGCCGGTTAGAGTCTGAAACCTTTTGCTTCTCCATCACCTCGAACAATGTCGGAACATCGGGGACCTTGGGATTTCGCTTGCGCGAGGTTTGAACAAGGATTCGGACGAACCCGGACTTGTGCCAATTGATGAAAGGTTGCCTGGCGAAAAACGCCGCGATGGTAATAGCGCGGCAATGGACTTCACCGCGTTCCATCGCCAGATCTTGTTCTGCGCCGCCGGGGTAACCTGTCACCAGTTTGAACTTAAGACCCAAAGTCTCTTCGAGCAACGTCGGTATCAAATGGCCGCTGGTGCCGATGGCGGTGGCGGAGCATTTCGGCGGCTCCGCGGCGTTGCGAATATCGTCGAGGGTTTTGTACGGCGAGTCGGAACGCATGAAAAGCAGCGTACCGTTTTGCTCCGGTGA
>DASWHT010000141.1:0-16741 GCA_036398075.1 Binatia bacterium
TTTCGCGCCACAGCCGGCGCAGCACCGTGACGATCTCTTCGCTGCGCTTGATACGGTTTTCCGCGGTAATGCCGACATGGCGGTATTCTAATTCATGGGCCCCGTCGTTGGGCCGGCCATAACCGATGCCGAGATCGACCCGCCCGCCGGCAAGCCAGTCCACGCTGGCGAGCTGGTAGGCGAGCATCACGGGCTGCCTTAGCGCCGCCAGAAAGATCGACGTGCCGAGGCGCACGCGCCGCGTGCGCGCGCCCACGGCGGCCAAGGTCGCTAGCGCTTCCACCCGGGGCCGAGCCGTGAGACTGTCGCCCACCCAGACCGAATGAAACCCCAATTCCTCGGCGCGCTCCGCCATTTGGTAGATCGGCGCCGGATCGCGCCATCGGGACATCACCGCTTCGCGCGTCGGCAACAATACACCGAACTGCATAGTCGCTCGTTCCGATGCCATGCTCAGCTCTCAACCTTTCCTTCCGCGCCGCTTTTATCGCCGCGGATCAAACGCGCGACGTCGTATTCCATAATGGCTTCGCCGCGCTGGTTCTTCACCCATTGCCGGTAACGGACGATACCGCCGCCGCGCTGCGGCACCGCTTTGGTATCGAGCACTTCGATCTCCACCTGGATTGTGTCGCCGACCTTCACGGGACCGAAAAGGCGCATACGATCGAGGCCGGCAAAGGCGAGGCCGGTGCCGTGAATGATCCCGGTTTGCACGGTCAATCCTTCCGCCATGCCGAAAGTCAAACTGCCCGGCGCGATGCGCTCGCCGAAAATACTTTCTTTCTTGATATATTCGAGGTCAAGAAATAGCGGTTCGGTAAGTCCCACCAGGGTGACGAACTGTAAGATGTCGTGCTCGGTGATCGTGCGCCGGCCTGTCACGAAACGGTCGCCGGAGTGAAATCCTTCGAAGAGAATGCCTTTCATACAACGCCCTTCTCGCCGAGCGCCGTGATCTCCTGGTTAGTCATGCCCAACCAATCCTCCAGCACGTTTCTCGTGTGTTCGCCAAGCCGCGGCGGCGGCAGACGCAAACTCGCCGGCGTAGCGGAAAACTTCAACGGGATGCCGGCCATCTTTATTTTCCCCGCGCTCGGATGCTCGACCTCGGCGAGCATGCCTCTGTGAATGACTTGCGGATCACGGAAAACTTGATCGATGGTCTGCACCGGAGCGCAGGGTACTTCCGCCTCGTGGAGGATCTTCGACCAGGTTTGAGAATCGCGGCTCAACAATATTTCCGCGAGCATTTTCAGCAGCTCGCCGCGATTTTCGACGCGCTGCGCGTTTTTTGCAAAACGCGGGTCGTCCGCCAGATCAGCTCTACCGATGGCTGGGCAAAATCGCTGCCAAATCGTTTCACTGGCGACCCCGATCACGAGATAGCCGTCTGCGGTCTTGAAGCTTTGATAAGGCACTATGCTGGGGTGCGCATTGCCGTAGCGCCGCGGAAGCTGACCGCCGATGAGATAATTGCTGCCGGCGTTAACCAAACAAGCGACTTGAGCTTCCAGCAACGAGGTGTCGAGCTTTTGCCCGACGCCGAGTTTCTCGCGCGCGTAGAGCGCCGCGCAAATGGCCTTGCCGAGCATCAAACCTGCCACAACATCGATGATTGCGACGCCGACTTTAGTGGGCTCGCCGTCCGGCATGCCAGTGATGCTCATCAAGCCGCCCCAGGCCTGGACGATCAGATCGTAACCCGGCCAGTCGCTCATCGGCCCGTCGGCGCCGAAGGCCGAGAGCGAGGCATAAATCAGCCGCGGATTGGCGCCGCGCAAATCTCTTTCGCCCAGACCCAACCGCTCCATCGTTCCGGGGCGAAAATTCTCAATCAAGACGTCCGCTTTTTGCGCCAGACGGCTCAGTAAATCCTTGCCCGCAGGCGATTTCAAATCGAGAGTCAAACTCTTCTTATTGCGGTTGACACTGAGGAAATAGGCGCTCTCGCCGCCGGCAAACGGCGGTCCCCAACCGCGCGTGTCATCGCCGGCGCCGGGCTGTTCCACCTTCACCACTGCGGCGCCGAGATCGCCGAGAAACATCGTGCAATAGGGACCCGCCAACACCCGCGTCAGGTCCAGAACGCGAATGCCGTCCAGCGCTCCGGCGGCGCCTTGGCTCATTTGAACTCGATTCCCTTCTCTTTGAGAATCTCCTGAAGCGTCTCCACGCCGAGCCAAAGGCCGGGCATGCCGCCTGGGATTGCCGCTACTTCGACGGTTTCCAGCACTTCCCGCGGCGTCGCGCCCAGCGCCAACGCTCGCTCGCTGTGCAGGCGAACACCGCGCGGACGCGACAACGCGCAGGTAATGCCGATCATAATCAACTCTTTGGTCTTGCGCGGCAGCGCTCCCTCACGCCCGAAAGTACCGTCCACGTAAAGTCCTTTGAGCTTCTCGAAATACTCCGGGTCTAGCGCCGCGATTATATCATAAGCGCGGTTTTGCGCGCCGAGAGATGTCTTTTCGAACGCTTGCTTGGCGTTTTCGCTCATCGCTTCCTCCTTGGGAACGCAGAGTTTTGCTCCTCTGTAATTATCATTTCGATGAAAGCCGCGCCAGTCCGAATGTGTGTCCGTTCAACGTTCAAAGTTCAAGGTTTAAATTCGAAACAATAAACCCGAAACATTTATGCTTAAGTCGTCATTCCGACACGTTGAACATTGAACCTTGAACCTTGAACCTCACCGAACCAGCCGTTCCGCTCTTGGCACGGGACGGCAAAATGGTGTAACAGATAACATCAAATGGCGCCGTTGAAGCGCAAGCGAGGCCAATAGAATAGGAGGAGGTCATGAAAACAACCTTGCGCAGCATGACAATCGAAAGAGTTTCCAGCCCTCAGGTTGCCGAACCGCCGCCGGGCCGATGGTCCAACGCCCTGCGCGCCGGCGACATGCTTTTCATCTCCGGAATGGTCTCGCGCGGGTTGGATGGAACAACCATTCAGGGAAGCGACGAGTACGAACAAGCAAAAATCATCTTCGGCAAAATCCGTCATCTCGTGGAAGCCGCCGGCGGCGCCATGCCGGACGTAGTGAAAGTCACGATCTACGTCGTCAACATTAAAAACAACACCGAAGTGTGGCGCGCCCGCCAGGAATTCTTCACCGGAGATTTTCCTTGCTCGACACTGGTGGAAGTCCGCAGTCTCGCGACGCCGGAGATTCTCGTGGAGATAGAGGCCGTGGCGATTATTGGCGCCGGGAAACGATAGAGCTGTTCGACGGACCGGCCGAGCGCGGCTACGCCGCAACCAAAGCGAAGAGATTTAACCACAAAGAGCACAGGTACGCTGATTGCGTCGGGTTCAAGTCGTTCAAGCCGTTCAAATCGTTCAAGCCGTCGAACTATCCGGAGATCGTTTTGAACGACTTGAACGGTTTGAACTTTTTGAACGTCGTGACTGGCGTGCCTTCGTGGTGAGACCGTAAAGTCTTGTCGATGCAACAATTTATAATTCTGCCTCTTGGTCATCAGACGCCGCGGCCTGGTTGCCCTATTCGTATAAGAGTTTCGCCGGATTAGCGTGCAGCATCGTGCGAATCTCCGCCGTCGAGAAGCCTTCCTCCAAAAGCAACTGCACCATGACGCGCAGGGACTCCACCGGCGTTGGGTTGTGCAATTGGCCGGCGTCGCTCGAGAGCACCATGCGAGCCACGCCGATGCGCCGAATCCCGGCGGCAAAATCCTCGACCTTCACGCGCCACCACCTGGGCAGCAGCTCTCCGGCTGTGTAATTGATGAGAGCGCCGCGGGCCGCTAACTTTTCTTGCTGTTCCAGGCTGAGTTGCGAAAAAAACGGGTGGTCCACGACCATCTTCTTCACCCCCGCGGCGCGCGCCGCTAGGAGGAGTTGGTCCATCTCCGCAAACGACATGTGACCGACATTCAGAATGACCTTCGCCTCGGCGATGAGGCGCAGGATTTCGCGAACCTCAGGTGACAGCGAGTTGTCACTACCGATGATGTGAATACGCGGCTGGCTAAGCGTGTATTGTGACAGGCCTCCGGGAATCACTAACCCCTTTCCATGTTGCCCAATCTCCCCGCCGACAAGCGCGGCATGATTGCATGAATCCACGGTGGGAAACCAAACCTGCTTCGCCCCATATTTGAGGGCGGCTTCCACCGCGACCGGATTCACGCCCCCGACATGGAGATTTAGCGCGATGCCGCCAAATAAATCGATGCCCGGAACCGCCTTGGAGGTGGCAACGGCATGGGCCGCAGTCGGGAAATTGTGCGATTTGATTACGATGGCGCGCATGCCCACCGCCCGCGCGGACTCGGCTAACTCCACATGGTCTTGGATACGTGGATAGAGATCGGGACCGGAGTGCACATGAATGTCTATAGCTCCACTAAGCAGCAGAAGGTCCTCACGCATCATTGGGCTCCTTTGTTCTCGGCGGCCATGGGAGTATGCTTTACGTTTGACGCGACCAAAGTTCTCATAGCCCTTCGGCCCGCACCAGCACAAGCGGCGCGTCACCTTCGGGGCCTTTGCCGGTGCTCTTCAGCAGCGGCGGTGGGAGATTCGGGTTAAACTTCCGCAAATCCAGCCAGTCTTTTTCCGCCATGATCGAATATGCATCACCTCGACCAATCTTTGCGGCAATCTCCTCCGCAGCTAGATCAAGCGTCTCAAGCGGACCGCCACGGTAAAAGACCACCTGGTCACTGTTAAAGGATGCGCCGTACAGATACAGTTTGTGCTCCGGTCCTACGAGCCGGTTGACCTCGATCATGAACGGGCGGTAGCTCTTTGCCTCGGCGATTTTCGGCACCACGAGGCCGCGGGCGGCAAAAGAAAAAACGACGGCGATTAGCACCAAGCGCGGCGCCGCGGCGCGCATACGGTGAACCCAGAGACAGCGCGCCAGGGAGAACCACAAAAGCGCCGAGAACAGCGCGGCCATCGTGAACGGCCAGCCAAACGACGCCAATTCGTTTTTTATTACGACGAAGTTGGCGCGGTCCTTGGGCTTGAGCAACTGTTCTATGGGGCCGAACAGCAAGCCGGGATCGTGGTTCCATAGTTCCCCGGCAACAATAAGCAACAGAATCACGCCCGTAAAGCCGGCCAATAGCGCCACGGCGCGGTAATAGTATGACCCCCCTCCCGCTGCGCCGTTATGACCGACGAACCACTGCGCCATGAGTATCGCGAGCGCGGCATAGAGCGGCAGTAAATACACGGGCCGTTTACCCAGGGCGATGGAAAAGAACACGAACATGACCGCGAACCAAATCTTGAGAAATAACGTGTTATCGCCGGACGGCGCGCCCTTTTTAAATGAATCCCATAGAACCACCGGCAGCAGCAGTCCCCACGGCAGCGCCTGGGAAAAAAGATAGGGAATGTAATAATAGATGGGATGGCTGTGGCCGGAACCACCGGCGAAGCGGCTAAGATTCTCTTGCAGAATTTGCCGGTCGAAAAATCCTTCGCCGCCGCGCGTCACCGCGATAACATACCATCCGGCGGCGAGCGCAAGCATCAGAATAATTCCGGGATGGAAAATAAATTTCGCGAGCAGGTCCCATTTCCGCTTGGCCAACACAAAAGCGCCGGCCACCAGCGCCGGCAGCAGAATGCCCAACGGCCCCTTGGCCAGAGTTCCGATGCCGGTGACGACAAAAAACAAGTAATACCAGAATGGATGGTTGAGAAACCCTCGATACAGCGAATAAAACAGCGCCAGGCTGAGCATTACGAAAAAGCACAGCGTCATATCGACCCGCGCGTCCAGCGCCTGGTCTTGGTAAACCAGCGTCGTCGCCAGTATCGCGCCGGCGTAGAGCGCGGTCTCGGCATTGAATAATTTGCGCGCGAGCAAGTAAATCAGCACAACCCCGAGGGTGGCGTAAATAGCCGATGGCAACCGTATCGTCGCCTCATCAAGTCTGCCTGTCACATGATAGGCCGCGGCCGCGGACCAGTGGAACAGCGGCGGCTTGGATGGCACGTCCGTGGCGCGCTTGAGCGGCACCAGCCATTCGCCGCGGCGCACGATGTCCTGCACCGCCATCGCCTCGCGCGGCTCGCCTTTGTCGAAAAACGGAGCGCTTCCAAGATAGGGGAAATATAGAACGGCGCAGAGGAGCGACAACAACGCGGCATGGATAGCCGGGGAAAAACGTTGGATCATCCTTCAGATAGATAACCTTTTAGCGCCGCTTCTTAAAGAGAGGAGGTGATGGCGGTGATTTGCGATATCGACAGATTGAAGCGCTAACGCGGCGCGTCCTGGGGGTCAGCCAGTCATTCGAAGATGCTTGCACCCGGCGTTCATCACGGCTATCTTGTGGCTCACGCGAGGGGCAAAAATGAATATCAAGGAACGTACCTATCTCTGGTATATCGCGCTCCTGCGCATTTACATCGGCTATTATTTACTCCTGCAAGGCATCAGAAAATACCAGCGCGACTTTCCCAAAGGCGACTGGATTGGCCGGCAAATCGGTGATATCGCGGCGCTGGATCTCTATCCTTGGTACAAAACTTTTCTAAAGGCCTACGTCATCCCGCACAGCGAGCTGTTCGGCACTCTCGTCATGGCCGGTGAAATCCTGGTCGGCGGCTGTCTGCTGCTCGGCCTGCTTACGCGGTTCAGCGCCTGCGTCGGTCTGTTCATGCTGGTCAATTACTATCTTGGTCCCGGTATGGCGCGGGGCGGCGCGACGCTGGCGCAGCAGCAGACTTTTATCGTCTCGCTGATTATTATTCTGTTGTCGAATCCCGGCAGGACACTGGGCCTGGATGGTTTGATATTTCGCGGCCGAGGAAAAGGATAAAAATGAGGCTCCCAGGATACGCAACCCCGTCAGGCACCGAGTGGTACCGCAAGCGCTTTGCAAAAAGCGTCGCGCCGGAGCACTTTCGCCAATCCCAGAACCTCTGGCTCTCCTCCATCGGTCTCGGCACCTACCTCGGCAACTACGACGCCGAAACGGACCAGCTTTACCACCGCGCCGTCGTGCGCGCGGTCGAGTCCGGTTGCAACGTCATCGACAGCGCCATCAACTATCGATTTCAACGCAGCGAGCGCGCCATCGGCACCGCGCTCAAAGAGCTCACCGACAAAGGCTATAACCGGGACGAAATCGTCATCGCGACCAAAGGCGGCTTTATTTCCTACGACGGCGCGCCGCCCAAAGACGCGCGGCGCTACTTCGAGGAGACTTTCGTCAAGCCCGGCATCGCGCAGCCCTCGGACATTATCGCCAACTGCCACTGCATGACCCCGGGTTATCTTATGAACCAACTCGATTGCAGCCTCAGCAATCTCGATATCGAATCGATCGACATTTACTACGTTCACAACCCGGAAACCCAACTGGGAAACATTCCAAAGGTCGAATTCAACGACCGTCTGCTGAAAGCGTTCGAGGCGCTGGAAGGCGCGGTGGCGGCCGGAAAAATTCGCATGTACGGCACCGCGACGTGGAATGGTTTCCGAAACGACACGGCCGCCAAAGACTACCTTTCGCTCGCCGAGATCGCCGCCATCGCGGAAAAAGCCGGCGGCAAGGCGCACCACTTCAAAGCGATCCAATTGCCGCTGAATTTAGGCATGACGGAGGCGCTGTCTCTGAGTAATCATGAGGTTCGAGGGAAAAAGCACACAGCGCTGGAAGCTGCCCAGGCCCTCGGCATCACAGTTATGTGCAGCGCCTCGGTGCTGCAAGGCCAGCTCGCGCAAAATTTGCCGGGGATTATCGCTGACACGTTCAGGGGATTGAAGACCGATAGCCAACGCGCCTTGCAGTTCGTTCGCTCCACCCCCGGCGTGACCACGGCGTTAGTGGGAATGAAGCAGATCGCGCATGTCGAGGAAAATCTGCAAACGGCTAAACTGCCCCCGGCTTCCTGGGAGCAATATTCAAAACTGTTTCGAAGCCAGTAAGCGGCATGAATATTTCCGACTATCGGCTCGCCTTTTCGCCGGCTAAACTCGGCAGTCTTTCATTTCCGAAGCAAGAGCTTATTGTAAAGCCCGATTAACTCGTTATATCGATCGCCCCATTTCTCCGGTGACGGGATTACCACCTTGCGGTCGCCAATGTCGTCCGGCCCTTTACCGGCGATACTCTTATGCCCCATCCAGCGGCCATGGCCGTACATTATATCTTGGCCCTTTTTAGACATGAGAAAGTCCGCCATGAGCGCGGCCCCGTGCGGATGCGGGGGGCGGGCGGACATGTAAATCGGCACCAAAGATTTTACCGGCACGAACGGCTGTGGAAAGACGTAGTCGATGGGCGCGCCGGCTTTCTTTTTCGCGATAGCCTCCTGGTGGTGGCCATCGATTTCTAGATGAAACTCACCGGCGGCGACCAACTGGGTGATAAGCGTTGGCCCGCGCCGAACGTGGAGTGATTGCTGGCCGATCCGAGTCGCGAGCTCAATCCCCTTCGATTCCCCGTAGTGATCGAGCAGTGCCGCCAGCCAGTCGAAGGACTCATCGTCCACTGCCATCTTGCCGGACCATTTCGTGTTCGCCAGATCCTCGATCGAGCTCGGCGCTTCCTTCCGGCTCACCATCTTTGCATTGAAAATAAAGACCAGCGGCGTGGCGAAAATGCCGTTGAGAAATCCCTCTTTGTCGTAAAAGCTGTCGCGCAGCTGGCCGCGCAAGGGAGTTCTGTAGCGCATGATGGCGCCCGCTTTCTTGAGCGTATTGATCGTCATGCTGCGGGTATTGAAGACGTCGTATAAGTACGCGCGCGCCCGGTATTCCGTTAGGACCTTATTGAGCAACGCGCCGCCGCCCCCGGTCAAAGCATTTACTTTTAGAAACGGATACTGCGCCTCGAAAGCGTTGATCAGATCCTGCGCGTAAGCGCGGTTCATCGCCACGTACCAGGTCACGGTACCTTCCTTTTTCGCGCCGTTCACGAGTCGCGTCTGCCGTTCGGTTTGCGGCAACTGATTGATTTCTTCGAGAAGCTTTTCTTCCGATTGCGCCGAGACCAGAGCGGCGCATGATAGAAGCCATACCAAGAACAGGCTGAAGCAGAGGCATCGAATCGCGTTAGTGCTGGCACGGGTCGCTTTAAAGAACATCGTGCGGCCCCGCGCAGTGAGCACTTTGCCCTCGCCGGCCCCGAAGACAATCGCTTTGTCCCTCATGGGCATCTCCTTCCTCGCAGCATCCGTCTATGCTGAGGGTCAACTCTCTGAGCGACTTCAGGTATCACACTGAAACTGCCAAGCCAAAGTCGGCCGTGCTAGTCGTGGGCGGACACGCAGGTCCGCCCCTACAGTATCACACCGAAACTGCGAGACCATAGTCGGCCGTCCCGGTTTGGCCTTTCGGGAAGAGCTTCGATTCCTCCATCCAGCGATGGGTCCGTTCGAACATTTGCTGCGTGTAAGGCTCGAAAACCAGCCGCTCGCCCGGCCCGAAGCCGTTGACGTCGATCTTGCCGTGATATTTCTCCGGCAATTCTTTCAAAAAATAGTGCTTGTAGCGCTCCGGCTCCAGATCGATGTCCCGCTGCGCGCGCTGCAGCGCGTTGAAGTAGCGTTTCACGTCTGCCAGCTCGGCGTCTTTGTGCAACAGGAAGCCGATCATGAACGTGGTGTCGAGAACCTTACGAAAGCCCTGTTGCTCCGCGAGGTACAAGGGCGCGCCGAACAAGTTGACAGCATCGATCTTTCGGTCCAAGAGCGCTGCGAGCCGATCCCGCGGCTGGCCGATATAGCGCAACTTGAGCTCGTCAGGCTTGAGCACTTTCTCCAGCGCTTGGATTGCCGAAAAATAGCTGCCGGAGTGATAGCCCACCCCGACCTCGACGTTGGCCAGGTCGCATGGCTGTTTGATCGAGGACTCCGGCGGAACCACGATGGCCGACGGCGTCACGGAGTAGGCATGCCCCCACATCCGGCCATGCCCCGAAGAAGACGCCATGTTCACCGCCCAGTGACAGGCGCAGCTGACATCGGCCGCCCGCCCGCGTTCCATGTTCTCGAACGCCCCGCGTTTTACCTCCGGCGCCGCGGTTTCGGTTGACTGAACGGCGGCATAGCCAGACTCTCCGGCTACGTAGGAATTCACGAACTCGTAGTCCAAACCTTCCTCTTTAAAGTAGCCTTTTTCTTCTGCGACCCACTCCTGAAGTCGCCCGTGCGGCTCGATGCGAAACTTGCTCATAGAAAGGTCTCCTTTACTTGAAAGAAAATTTTGCACATTTTCCCGGACTAACGTCCAGGGTTGACGTAAGCAGTCAAACTTATTTCACTTGAACGCCCTCGTACCACCGCGCGAAAAACCTGTCAACTTGAATCGGCAGAGCTAGCGTTCTTGTAATCCGTAACCCATCAGGTTACACTTGTTTATGTGATCCGCAGCTTCAAGCACAAAGGGCTGGAGAGATTCTTTTCCACGGGGAGCAAGGCCGGTATCCAAGCCCAACACGCAGAGCGGTTGCGGGTAATACTGGGTCGATTAAGTGTATCCATAGCTCCCGAAGATATGAATCTGCCAGGCTTAGATCTTCATCAGCTCAAGGGAGATCGTAAGGGTACATGGGCGGTGAAGGTTAGTGGAAACTGGAGAATTACCTTTACCTTCGTCGGGAAAGATGCCGACGCTGTCGATTACGAAGATTATCACTGAGGTGCACTATGCGCATGCATAATCCTCCCCACCCCGGGGAAGTTCTGAAAACCTTATGTCTGGAACCACTGAAAGTAAGCGTCACCCAAGCTGCCAAAGCGCTGGGGGTCAGTCGCAAAACTTTATCAGCGATTTTGAATGGTCGAGCTGGGATTAGTCCCGAAATGGCGGTGCGGTTGTCGATTGCCTTTGGCACGTCGGCAGAGAGTTGGCTTACTCAGCAGACGCAGTATGACCTCTGGCATGCCGAACAGCGCCGCAAAAAACTCCGCGTCCGAAAGCTCGCGGCTTTGAGATTTCCGCGACAGCAAATTGCGCCAGATCGGTAAAGTGCCAGCGGCGGGTCATGTCGACGATTTCGATTTTGAACGGTCCGCAAAACAGGCCATCGATAGCGCCATTTGACGGCTTGCAATGAGCTGAATTCTTACTCAGGCCGCCAACGTAAGAGCCGGCCGCGCGGGCGGATGATTACTTGGTGCCGAGCCAGCCGTGCTCGGACAGGTCGATGGTCACGCCGTCCGGCCCCGTGAACTTGACCTCGACGTTGCCGCGCTTCGCCATCTCTTCCGTTCCCGGGTAAGGACGGTGCACCGCACCCGCCTTCTCGATTCGCGCCCTTCCCGCCGCCATGTCCTCGACTTCGACGCCAAAATGGTGCAGCCCGGTGTACCTGAGCGCGCCCTCGGTAGTCGCGGGGTCGTCGTATTTGAACTTCAGGATCGCGAGGTTTACGTGACCGTCGCTCAGGTAGTAGCCCTCGGAGGTTGGGGTGTTGACCTTACCCACCTCTTTTAAGCCGAGACCCTCCATGTAGAACCGCGCCGTCGCCGCCGGGTCTCGCGTGGCGATCGCGATGTGCCGAATTCGTGCCATTGTCGACCTCCTTTTTCTGTGCCCGCTTTCCGCGCCGTTCAACGCGGCGCCCCGGACTTAGCTGGGATTCAGAGGAATATCACTGATTACCCGACGCCGCTCGCCTCTGGTAATTCCAGATACCGTCGCGTCGCGGTGCGCGGCCGCTGAGGACGTCCTTGAAGTGCGGCTGCTCGTAAAGCGGTGTGCGATTCAACATCTCGTCAAGTAAATTGTCGGCCAGATAGGTGTAGCCCTTGCCCTCGGCGCAGTACGCGAGATAGTTCATCCGCGCCTGCTCTTCTAGGTGCGCCATGCCCATCACCGCCTCTGCGAGGCTGTTTCCCGTCGTTACGGCGCCATGGCCGAGAAGCAGCATTGCGCGGCTGTCGCCCAACAGGTTTGCGACCTCCATGCCCTCAGCGTCGCTCTGGATAGTTTTGACGTGGGGGTAAATCGGCAGCGTATGGCGCACGAGTTGCGCGCCTTCTTGACACATCGGCTTCAGCGAGCCCGTGAGGATGCTCATGAGGATGGTGTAGCGCGGGTGGACATGCACGACGGCGTGAACCTTCGGGTGCGTTTTGTAGATGCAGGCGTGGATCTTCACTTCGGAGCATTGCGTCAGCCCCGATCGCCCGGCGATGAGGAATCCTTCGGTGTCGCACATGACCATGTCGTCCGGCTCCATGATAGCCAGGGCGTCGAACTCGTACTCGCGGCCCTTGACAAAGAAGTGGCTGGGCTCCGAGGGGACGCGCATGCTGGCGTGTCCTAGGGCAGCGGTGACGCCGGCCGCGAGACCCAGATTGGCGATCACGCGGTTCGCGGCCGCGACCTCGCGCTTTACGTCTTCGAGATCCGAATTCATTTCTGCTCACTCCTTTATAAGATTTCGCGGTTTGCGCAAATTTTCTGCCGGCCGTTAAAAATCAATCCAAACCTAGATTCCCGCCTTCGCGGGAATGACGGCGGTGCCAGGCATGCGATTGCGCCGAACCAAATTCTAGCCTCTCTTCCCTTTGCGCCCTTTGCGTTCTTTGCGGTTAAATGTCTTCTTCCCTTTGGTCCCCGTTCGGGGCCGAAGGTATCCGATAACGACGCGTGGCGTCAACCTTTGGCGCCAATTCAACGCTTGGCGCCATCCCATCCGTGCGTCGAGATGTCGAACACGATGCCGTTGGGATCGCGGAACTTGTGTTCTGCGTTCTCCGGCACATGCGCCGTGGGGCCGTGATGATGCTTGCCGCCGTTGGCTTCGATCGCTTCCTTCATGGAATCGATGTCGTTCACCCAGATGCCGAAATGGTGCAGGCCAACGAAGCCCTTGCCGCGCTCATCGCCGGCATCCTCCTCGGTTTCGAACTGCAGCAAAGTGATGTTCATGACACCGTCCGAAAGACGCGTCGCAACACGCGAATGCGACACACGCTCGAAGCCGAAGGTCTCTTCGTAGAACTTGGCTGCCTTCTCTTTATCGGGCACCGAGATCGCTAGGTGTCTCAGCTTCCCTTTCAGCATAGTATTTCTCCATTCCCCTTTACTCCGAGCTTTTTATCCTAACCGTTCTTGCCGCTCAGATTCACCGAAGGGCGTCTGCAGAGCCGGTATCACTTCCTTGGCGAGCATTTCCACCTGAGCGTGAAGCAACTCCTGCGGCCCGCAGGGCCGCATGACAAACTTCGTCGCGCCGATATCGATGTAGGACTGAATCTTGACTCGAATTGCCTCCGGCGTCCCCAGCGCGGCGTAGTCCTGCACTGGAACATCCGTCCGGCGCAGCACTGACGGTCGGGCGGCGGCCAGCGCCTCTTCCGCATTACGGGCTAAAAAGTAAGGGATCAAAACTCCGTAATGATCTTCCGGTATTTCACGTCCGGCTTCCATTGTGTGACAGCGGATCGCTTCAATACCCTCACCCATCTCTTTTGGAGTCACCGAAGAGACCAACCAGCCATCCGCCAGCCGGCCCGCGCGGCGCAGCGCGGCCTTGCTACGGCCGCCGACCCAGATGGGGGGACCGTTTTTCTGGTGAGGTCTCGGGAACAGCGTCAGATCCTTCACTGAATAGAAATTGCCCTCAAAGGTCACGTTCTCCTCGGTCCATAGCCTTTTCATCAGCACGATGGCTTCGTCCGCCCTCTTTCCCCGCTCCTCCTTGCGTATCCCCGTAGCCGCGAAGTCTTTGGAATCGTCGCCGCCCAAACCCACGACCATGAGCAGCCTTCCCTTACAGAGAAAGTCCAGCGTGGCGAGTTGCTTCGCGAGCACCACCGGATTGCGGGTCGGCAACACCAGCGCGCTGGTGCCGAACTTCATGTTGCGCATGCGCGACGCCATATACGACATGAAAACGATTGGATCGAGGGTTGGCCGCGGCGCGGCAATGCGGTCGCTGACCCAAACCGAGTCAATTTCCCAGCGCTCACACTGATCGATGAAATACAGCAGGCGGTCGGGCGAGTCGCTCTCCAACGCGCCATCGCCTATAGTGATTCCGATCCGCACTTTCATCATCGTCACGACGCCTTTGTGCCTAAGATCCAGAACTTAGCCGCAAAGAACGCATAAAACGCAAAAAATCAGGATTTCATCCCCACGAAAACAAACTAACCTGGATTCCCCCCGTGGAAGATCGGGTCATTCTTCCACGGGGCGGGAATGACGGTCGAAAAGACACCGCCCTTTCGCGGCTGATATTTATTCTCTTAAACTTCGTGAACTTCGTGCCCTTCGTGGTTAATCCCCTCTTCTTTGCGCCCTTTGCGGTTAAATCCTCCCCTCCTACACCCGCTCCGGGCAGCCACATAGGGCTGCCCCTACAATCTTTTCTATGTGCTCTTTGTGGTTAATCTCTTCTTCCGGTTGGTTGCGGTTCCGCCGCGCAGTGTACTGCGCGGTGAAAACTATGCCTAACCTATGCACTGGCCATCGCAGGGCGGCGGGTATGCCAGTCCGTCGAGCTCTGGTAGGCCAGGGCGGTATTCAAGACGGCCTGATCTAAAAACCAAAAGCCGACAAGTTGCAGACCGATCGGTAAGCCTTCAGGACTGACGCCGCAGGGAAGCGAGCAGGCCGGCAAGCCGAGCATGCTGGGGAAGCGCAAAAGATTTGACTGGTTGTAGCTCGCATGGCGCGTATCGTCGCCGTTGCCCTTGAGCCCTTCCGATAGGAGCGGCGCTACTCTCGCTGTCGTCGGCGTGGCGATAATATCCACCTTTTCGTACGTTGCGCGTAGTGCCTCGCGAATGCGATGTCGCGCGCGCTGGACGGTGAGATACTCAGAGGCGGTGATGGTCATGCCCACCGCCAGGCCCCGGCTCACGTGCGCAACGAAGTCTTGGTGCCGCTCGCGAAACCAGCGACGGTTGATCCCTGCGCTCTCGGCGGAGCTGGTCATCATCGAGGTCATCGCCGCGTAGGTTACTTCGGGAACGTCTAACTCGACTATTTCAGATCTTGCACTAGCAAGGACTTTGCGTGCTGCGTCGAACGCTTGTCTTACTGCAGGGTCCGCTCCCTGCAGAAATTGACTGGGCACTCCGACTCTAAGCCCCTTTACGCTGGCATCGAGCCGGGATGCGTAAGCTGGTTTTTCTTGGCGTACACTGGCGGGGTCCCGCGCGTCGAAGCCGGCGACAGCGTCCAGCCCCAGCGCGATATCTTGCACTGAACGCGCGAAGAGCCCGACATGATCTTGACTCCAGGCGCCGCGGAACGAGCCGTGCCGGCTGATGATACCGAAGGTAGGTTTGAAGCCGACGATGCCACAATAGGATGCCGGGCGGCGCACCGATGACCCAGTTTCGGTGCCGAAGGAGAGTGGTCCAATGCCCGCGGCAACGGCAACCGCTGACCCACCGCTCGATCCGCCCGCGATGCGTTCGATATCCCACGGGTTATGGACCGGGCCGAAGTGGGAAAGTGTCGATGTGCCGCCATGGCCAAATTCATCGAGATTGGTCTTTCCTATGATGACCGCTCCGGCCGCGCGCAACCTTTTCACTAGGTCTGCATCCGTCTCAGGGACCCAATCTGCCAAAATCTTTGAACCCCCCGTCGTGCGCACGCCGGCCGTCTCAAACATGTCTTTGATAGTGACAGGTACGCCGTGGAGCGCGCCACGATAATGTCCTCGAGCAATTTCTTCATCGGCTTTGATTGCTTCGGCGAGCGCTTGCTCGCGAAGAACGGTGATGAAGGCGTTAAGCTTATCTTCCAGCCGCTCCAGACGCGTCAGAGCGGCGCTCACAACCTCTGACGATGATAACGCGCGAGCGGCAATGAGCCTGGAAAGGTCTGTCAAATATAATTCAAGAACATCAGCGGGAGCCATGATCACACCTTTTTGCCTGCAGGTTGGGTTTGCAGCGATATCCACGGGGTGCCGTGACTGAACTCTTCCAATTCAGCCACCACCCGCTCGAGATCCGCGATCTCGGTGACGATGGAGTCGAGATCAGCCGGAGAAAAATTCACCCCCTCTAGCAGGGCGAGTCGGTGCGCAATCTTGTCTCTATCGTTCATTGGGTTTTCCTTTAACGCCGTTGGTAAAGCTCGTTTGCCGGCGCGGCTGCGAAGATATTTATTACTGAACGGCGATTGTTACAAGGACCATCGAAGTTGACGCGTTCCCCGCAGATGGGCGATATTTCGCCCGCGCCTACGCAATTCGCTGCCAATGGAATGTGCCCGATGAGGTATTCATGATTTTGTCTTTGGAAGAGTCCGGGATGAAAGGCGTCGCCGGTTTGGCCAAGTATCGCGAGGAGTTCGCGAAATTAGTGTAGGCAATCGCGCGGCGTGTTCTGAGCGAACCCGCAAAGCTCGTGCTTAACCCTCGTACCTCGCGCCCTTATTGATGTCGGCCTTGATATCAGCGATCTTTCACTATATTAGTAGTTTTACCAATTGGTGAAAGAGATAACATAGTGAAACAGAGTGTCCGCATAGCAAATTCTAGTGGAGCCGCAATAGAAAAGCAGCTTCTTACCTCGGCTCTGCATACGCTTCGAGCGATCCCAAATCTAGCAATCAAGGAGATTCTCAGCGATCGGAAGCACACCGATCATCGACTCGATTTGAGTGTCGAACTGCGGTTTGGACCGAAGAAGTTCAAAGTAGCCGTCGAGGCGAAGTCCAGTGGCGAGCCTTCCGTACTCCGTCGGTCGGCAGGTTGGCTCACGGATATTGTGACGAAGACAAAGCATGACTATGGAATGTTGGTTGCTCCATACATCAGCAGGGAGGGAG
>DASWHT010000142.1:0-3295 GCA_036398075.1 Binatia bacterium
TTCTTTAACGATCATGTGTGCGGCGAAAATCTGAAACACTGGGGCCAGGACAACATCATGTGGTCGAATGATTTTCCCCATCCGAATTCGACCTGGCCCAACTCGCTGAAAATCATCGAGCGCGATCTCGGCCACCTGCCTGCGGACGTACAGCGCAAAGTCGTATGCGGTAACGTCTGCCGGCTCTACGACATCGATGTATCGAAGCTGCCACGGGTCGAGAAAAAAGCGGCGTAACCACGACTTAATAAGGATTGCAAAAGCGAGGAGTCATCTGGCAAGCGAGGAACGAGCCCTGGAGTAGCACACTGCGTGTGCGGTTCAGAGTTCAATGTTAAGGGTTCAAAGTTAGGGATCGGACTTGTGTGTTGGGTTTCATCAAAGATCCGAAAACGTTGAACCTTGAAATTTGAACCATAATTCATTCGGGAGGCGGAAAGTGGCGCGGCAAATTCGACGCATCCTGTACGCGACCGATTTTTCCAAGGCATCGGCCCGAGCGCTGGATGAAGCGGTCCGTTTGGCAAAACAAAATCATGCCGAGCTCCTGGTAGTCCATGTGATCGAGCCAGTGGGCCAGTACGCCGCCGGCGAAGATTTCGGCGGCGCGGAATTGTACATGAAGATCGAAGAAGCGGCCGAGCAGGATGCGCAACGCTCCATGCAGAAGCTCATGCGCAAGCTCCAGCAAGCTAGGGTCAAAGCCAAGAGCCTCCTGCTCAAGGGGCTAGCCTACGAACAGATCGTAAAAACGGCGAGAAGCCGAAAAGCGAACATCATCGTCATCGGCACCCACGGCCGCACGGGGCTGTCAAAGCTTTTCATGGGCAGCGTTGCCGGCAGGGTTGTTTCGCTGGCATCCTGCCCAGTGCTGACTGTCCGGGGCAAATAGGCGACTGATGGGAGGGGAATATTCGCTGGAAAATTTCATCGCCGAGCTGGAACGAATCACCAGCGCCGCAAGGTCGCCGGAAACGATCGTCTCCCAGGCCAGGCCTCTCCTGGCTCGACTTGTGAGCAATCCGGATTGTATCGCGCCGCAGTTCAAGCAAAGGGGCGCCGCGGCTTACGGACGCTACATGCTGCACCGCGCGCCGCTGTTCAATGTCAGTACCGTCGTCTGGGGTCCGGGTGATACCGCGAAAGCGCACAACCACGACACATGGGGACTTGTCGGAGTGGTGGAAAACGAGCTGCAAGAGACGCGCTTTCGCCGGCGCGACGACGGATCGAAGGAAGGTTACGCCGAACTGGAAATCACGGGGACGAATTGTAACGCCGCGGGCATGGTGTCCACTTTACTGCCGCCCGGCGATGATATCCACGAGATGCTCAACGTCACGCAAAAAAATACGGTTGAAGTCCACGTCTACGGCAAAGACCTGGCGAACATGAAGCGGCTGCGCTTCGACCCGGAGCAGAAGACGGTTAAATTCTTCGCCAGCCCCAAATACGACAACTGCTGAAGCGTAACCCTCACCCTTGCCCTCTCCCAAAGGGCGAGGGTACTAACACTTAAACTTCCTGAACGGATTTACATCCTCGCCCTTTGGGAGAGGACTGAGGTGAGGGCTCTGCCATGCCATAAACTACCCTAACCCTCTCCCGCACGCGGGCGAGGGAACTCGATAGTCTCTAAAAACCAAGAGAATTAGTGCTTCAGCTTCACTTCCCAATCCAAATAGCGCTGCATCGCCTCTTTATCGCCTGTGATCGAGGGCGAGACGACAACATCATTCACCTCCGACCAGCAGGCGGTCAACCCGTTTTCTGTCTCGTATCGCGCCGCCCGCCACGCTTTGACACCGCCCTCAAGAACAATAACGCTTGTGTAATCCATCGCCGCCAGAGTTCGTGCCGCGAACGCGGACTGCCGGCCGTCAGGGCATGTTATCAAGATCGGAGTATGCTTCGCCGGCAAACGGTTCGGGAGTTTTGATTCCAACCAGCCACGCGAGATCCATTTCGCGCCGGGGACATGAGCTGCTTTGTAGTCGGCACTGCTGCCGACGTCCAAGGTGGTCATGGAAGCGTAGTGCGGGAGACCGCGAATTTCCCTTGGCTTCAGCATTCTCGCCGACAGTTTCGCCTGTTCATATCCCAGCGGTTCTTTCCGGTCCGCCGCGCGCGCCAGCTCATGGCCACTCTCCGACCACGCCTGAATCCCCCCTCGCAGCACTGACACATCGCGAAATCCCATCTGCCCGTACCAATACGCCGCCATCACCGCGCGCGCCGATCGATTGCTGACAAACATAATTTTGCCGTTTCTCACGGCGATGAAATCGTCGGCGCGCTGCACAGCCTGGCCGCCGGGCACACCGATAGATCCAACAACATGACCGCTCTCGTACTCACCCTCCGAGCGCACGTCGACGACGTACGTAACGCCACCGGCGTTACTGGTCGAGGCATCGTGAAGCTCCTCGGGGGAAATCCAAGTGATCTTTTCTTCCTCGGCGATCCGCTGCGCGAGATCGATAGCTTCTGCGCGGCTCTCTTCCGGCGCCAGGGGCCCTTGCCGATTCGGTTTAGTCTCCAGATCAAATCCGGCCAACACCCACCCCATCGTGCCATTGCGCAGTTCAAGAACGTTCGCCAGCCCTAGCCGGTTGAGCGCCGCCGTGCCGATGATGCTGCGCGTGCGCCCAGCGCAGTTCACGATAACTTTCGTTTCCGGCTTCCGCTTCAAAGCCTCCGCCCAAAGAACCAGATCGCCGCCGGGAACGTTGAGCCCGCCGGGTATGCAAAAGCGTCCGTACTCTTCGGGCGTTCTTACGTCAAAGATGACGATCTCTGAGTTTGCGTCGAGCAATTGCTTCAGCTCTTCGGGCGAGATATCGGGAACAGCCTGCTCGTATTGGACCTTTTCGCCGAAGGCTTTGCTCGGCACGTTGACGCCGCTTACAACCGGCCCTCCTTCTCGTTGCCAGGCAGTGAGACCGCCATCGAGAACCGAAACATTGGTGTAGCCGAGTTCCGACAAGGTTTGTGCCGCCAGCGCGGCGCGTTCGCTGCCTTCGTCGTAGACGACCAGCGCAATTTCGCCATTGGGCACGAGCTCGGCGATACGGAACTCGATCTGGCTCAGCGGCAGCGACGTAGCGAACGAGATCTGGCGCGCGTTATACTCGCCGCGCTCGCGCACGTCGAAAACCGCATATAGCGAATTCGCAGCCATTAATTCCGACAATTCGCGGCAAGTGATTGATTCCATAATTGAACCCTTTTAACGGCACATTCCGTGGCTTGACCCAACCCCCGCTTCTGCTTTAATAATATCCTTATCTCTCGG
>DASWHT010000143.1:0-24910 GCA_036398075.1 Binatia bacterium
GCTGTTTGACGGCCGGCGAAAGTTCGATATCGCGGTGGCGCGCCCCGGCGCCGATTGTGAGGCCGTTCTTCGCGCTGTAAGTAATGCGGTCGAATTTCGGAATATCGGCGAGGCTTACGACGACCTTGGGCATCAACAAGCGTTGGCGCATCATGATCAGCAAGGATGTTCCGCCGGCGATGACGCGCGCTTGATCGCCATGTTTTTCCAGGAGTCCGAGAGCGCTTTTCAGCGTCTTGGGTTGCAAGTAATCAAACTTGATCATCGTTTTTCCAGTACGCAGTAAGCAGTTGGCAGTGAGCAGTATGCGCCCCGCTGACGCTATTTCCTTACTTTTCTCCTCGTTGTTCCCGTAGCGCCTTGAGAATTTTTTCAGGCGTAATCGGCAAGGTTTTTATTCTCACCCCCACCGCGTCGAAGATAGCGTTGCTGATCACGGCGGCGGTGGGGTCCATGTTCAACTCGCCCAGACCCTTGGCGCCGAATGGTCCCGTCGGCTCATAGGAATCGGCGAAGGCATGCTCGAGCGGCGGCATGTCGCGCATCGATGGAATGCGGTAGTCGGAAAAGTTGGGGTTTAGCGGCCGGCCTTCGTCGAATTGCAGCCCCTCCGTGAGAGCATAACCGATACCCTGCGCGAAACCGCCTTCGACCTGGCCTTCCGCGCCAATAGGATAAATCACCGTGCCGCAGTCCGACGCGATGACGAACTTGAGCACTTTGACCTGTCCGGTCTGGCGGTCGACGTGAACATGGGCGGCCTGAACGCCGTAATTATAGGCGCCCGATTCGTTGCCGAAGCGGGTGCTATCCGGCAACACCGAGTCGGCGTCGAAACTTCCCGAGCCGACGATCGGCGCGCCGTTGTGGCGAAATAGCCGTGCCCGCGCCACGTCGGCGACGGTGACGGATTTGCCCTCGGCGCCCTTGACGAAAATACGCCCATCGCCGGCGATTAAATCTTCGGGGTTGGCTTCCAACATCTCAGAGGCTTGCTCGAACAGTTGCAGTTTCACATTGGCGGCGGCGTTTTTCACGGCGTTGCCGCTGACGTAGGTGAGTCGGCTGGCGAAGGCGCCAAGGCAAAAGGTCGTGAGATCGGTATCGGCGCGGGATATCTCTACGTCCTCGATCCTGACCCCCAATTCTTCCGCCGCGATCTGGCACATCGCCGTGTGCACGCCCTGGCCGCATTCGCCTTCACCGCTGAGGATGAGGGCTTTGCCGTCTTCATTCAATTTGATCGTCGCGGAACTGCCGTCATAGTCGCCGAAATGGCGTTTGCCGCTGACATGAACGGTGCACGCCAGCCCAAGCCCCGTGTCCGGCGCTTTGTTGGCGCGTTTGGCTTGCCAATCGATCATCTTCTCGGCCATATCGAGGCACTGCTTTAGCTCGCAGCTGGTGACGCGGTTGCCGTGCGGCGAAACATAACCTGTCTCGGCCGCGTTTATGCGGGCGATCTCAATGGGGTCAATGCCTAGTTCGTGAGCGCCGAGATCGATCGCTTGCTCGACCGCCCATTCCGCGGATGGATTGCCGAAGCCGCGAAACGCGCCGGTGGGAATCTTGTTGGTGTAAACCAACAGCGCTTCGGTTTTTACATCGGTATACTTGTAGCAGGTGTCATGGCGCATTGCGGCCACGCCGGTAATGGCCGGCGCTTTGGCCGAATAGGCGCCATTATCGGCTATCACCTTGATGTGCTTGGCGCGGATGCGGCCATCTTTTTTAAAACCGAGCTTGACGTTGATTTTCATAAAAACCCGCGGCCGGCAGCCGGCGAGAAATTCTTCTTCACGGGTGTTGATGAGCTTCACCGGTTTTTTCGCTTTGCGCGCCAGAACCGCGGCGACCAGGGCGTTATTATCGTCGCAGGATTTGCCGCCGAAGCCGCCGCCCACGGCGCTTTGAATAATGCGCACGTCGGTTTCCGGCACGCCCAGGGCGGTGGCGATCCGGTAGCGCGCGTTAAACAGCGTCTGGGTGTTCATGTAGATCGTGTATTTACCGTTGGGCGCGTACTCGGCGACGCTGCCGATGGTTTCAATGGCGCAATGCCACTGCGGCATGCTCTGAAAAGTGTCTTCGACGATCACGTCGGACTCGGCGAAGGCCTGGGCGATGTTGCCGCGCTCGATGTCCATGGTCATGGCGATGTTGTTGGGCTTGTCGTCGTGCACCAGCGGCGCGCCGTCTTTAATCGCTTCTTCGGCGTCGAAAGCGCCGGGCAGCAGTTCCCAATCCACTTCAATCAGATCCACGGCCTCTTCGGCGATATCCGGATCAATGGCGGCCACGGCGGCGACTTCTTCGCCGACGTAGCGGGTTTTGCCCACTGAGAGAATATACTGGTCGGCGAAAAACGCGCCCCAGGGCCGTTTGATGGTGTCCTCGGCGGTCACCACGGCGCGCACGCCGGGGAGCTTTTCGGCTTTGCTGGTGTCGATGTGACGAATGCGCGCGTGGGCAAAGGGGCTGCGCAGAACCTTGCCTACGAGCATTCCGGGTAGATAAATATCCGCGATGAATTTCGAATCGCCGGTAACTTTATCGAAACCTTCGACCCGCTGCACCCGCCGGCCGACGACGGAGAATTTTTCTGCCTTTGCCATGATTGCCGTACTCTATGGATAGTTTCTCGGATTTTCTCCCGCCAAGGCGCAAAGCTCGCAAAGAAAGAAAAATTATTTCTGAGTTTTGAAACTTAGCGCCTTTGCGTCTTTGCGGGAAAATGTTCCCATTGAAACAGATCAGCTCGTCTTCGCGACCGGTTTGTAAACGTCCAGGCTTTGGATCTTGGCGGTTTGCTCGCGCTTGCGAAAGACGAAATTGGCATCGATCTTGTTCTCGACCACTGCCATGACGGCTTCGAGTATCTTGTAATACCCGGTGCAGCGGCACAGGTTGCCCGACATCCATTCCTTGACTTCATCTTCGCTCGGATTGGGGTTCTCGTCGAGCAATGCCTTTGCCGCCATGATCTGGCCGGGCGTGCAGATGCCGCATTGAAAGCCGCCGTACTCGATGAAGGCTTGTTGCAAGGGGTGAAGCTTACCGTCTTTGGCGAGGCCTTCGATGGTTTCGATGTTCTTGCCGCCGCAGCCGGCGGCCAAGGTCAAGCACGAGCTCACCAGGCGCCCATCGATGATGACGCTGCAAGCGCCGCAAACGCCGATGCTGCAGCCTTCTTTGGTGCCGGTCAAGCCGAGGTTGTCGCGCAGAACTTGCAGCAGCAACCGGTTCGGCTCGATCTCGATGTCATGCTCCTCGCCGTTCACTTTCAGATTTATTTGCTTTTTCATTTTTTTAATTAGAGCGCTGTTTTCGATCGAGATTTCAGTCGGCCCAACGCGTCAGCCGGTTGTCGAGGATTTGCACGAGCGCGTTACATAAAAGACCAATTATCAAAACAGCCATCGCAATAGCAAATACTTTAGCCGCGTCGAATTGGGCGCCATATCGTTGCGCCAGGGCGCCGAGGCCGACGAACGCGATCAACATTTCGCCATTGATCATGCCCTTCACCGCGCGCCCCATGCCGAGACGGATTCCAGCAAAAACCAGCGGTAGTGACGCCGGCAGTAAAATTCTGAAAAATATCTGCCGCTCGCGGCAGCCGAATGAACGCGCCATCTCCACGAGGGAGGGATCGACGGTGCGAATGGCGGTAGATGTATTGATGACCATGACGAACATGGCATAAACTACGATGATGGCGATGCGCGATGCATCGGATAAACCGAAAACCGCGAAAAAGATCGGCGCAAACACGATTGATGGGCAGACGAAGAGAGCGTGGACATAGACATCGAGAGCCTTTTCGACGTAGCGATAGCGGCCCATGAGCGCGCCCACAATGAGCCCCAAAACTAGAGATAGGCTAAATCCCAAAAGCAGAGCCTGCAAGCTCGATCCCAAATTGGCGAGGATGACGCCACTGTGCAGGAACTGTAGCAGCGCCTCCATGACTTTGGAAAAAGGCGGCAGCCACTGCAGCCGCAAGCCCCAACCCAGGGCTTCCCAGACGAGTGCGCCGCCGGCAAGGGCGAGGATCTCCAGCGCGCCATTGCGGGCGAAGCGCCGGAGGCCCCGAGGCCAGGCAATTCCGCGCCTGGCGATCGATCTGGCTTCAGTGACGGTTTCTGGCGTCATGCGTCACCGGCCTGCATCGCTCTCAAGTTATCCCAAAGATATTCCTTGATCTCAAGAAACGCGCTGGATTTTTCGACCTCGCGCGAGCGCGGTCGCCCAAGCGGCACATTAATCATCTCCTTGACCCGGCCGGGGCGCGGTGTCATCAGCATCACCCGGTCGCCGAGCATGACCGCTTCGTCCATGCTGTGCGTGATAAACACGACCGTTTTTCTTTCACGCTCCCAAAGGCGCAGCAACTGTTCCTGCAGCAGGCGGCGGGTTTGCTCGTCCAATGCGCCGAAAGGCTCGTCCATGAGCAGGATTTGTGGATTGACCGCCAGCGCCCTGGCAAGGCCAACCCTTTGTTGCATGCCACCGGAGAGTTCTTTGGGCAAGCGCCGCTCGAAGCCCTGGAGGCCGACCAGTTTGATAAGCTCTTTGGCTTTGGCTTGGCATTGATCCGTTGACGCGCCGCGTATCTCCAGGCCGAAGGCTACGTTGCTGAGCACATCGGCCCATGGCATCAGAGCGAAATTCTGAAATACGACCGCGCGCTCGGGTCCCGGTCCGATGACCGCTCGGCCATCGATGCTTACCTCGCCTTGATCATAGGGTATCAAGCCTGCGATGATTCGCAGTAGAGTGGTCTTGCCGCAGCCGCTTGGACCGATGACGGTGACAAATTCATTGTCACGAACTTCAAGGTCAATATCGCTCAAAGCAAGCACTTCAGCACTGCCGTGATCGTAGCCGCCAAACGCTTTGCTCAAGGCGCGGACTTTTATCATTGGCCGTGGTTCTCTCCGTTGACGCACTGCTCAGCCAACTGAGATATCGGGCGCCCAGCGCGCAACCCTTCTTTCAATCGTCTGCATCGCCGCCAGCAAGGATAAAGCTTCGATAATCACCACGAGAATCGTGGCAAACACGAGATCCGACTGCATGCGGCCGGAAAACTCCAGCAGCAGGCGGCCGAGGCCGGTGGCGACGAGTAGTAACTCGACCATGACCATGCCGGTAATGGCGCGCCCGAGGCCGATTCTCATGCCGGCGAAGATAGCCGGCATGGCGCCTGGAATGACGATCCTGCGCCAGATCTGCGCCTCGCTGGCGCCGAATGAATAGGCCATCTCGATCAGCGATGCTTCGACGCCGCGCACGCCGGCGCGCGTATTTACGGTGATGAAGACAACCGCGAACAACACCACGATGAACACGCGCGCCGCAAGTCCCAATCCCAGGGCAATGATAACGATGGGAATAAGCGGCGCTACCGGCAAGGCGAGCAGGACGCCGACGTAGGGATTGAGGATGCGATCCATCCAGCGCAGCCGGCCGGCGATCAGTCCGAGCGGAATCCCCACCGCTACCGACATCGCGTAGCCGATAAGCAGCGCCTGGTTACTAATAAAGAGCGCCTGCCAAAATCTCGGCTCGAAAAACACCAGGCGGTACGCGCCGCTTACGATTTCACTAAAACGCGGCAAGAGAAAGTTCCCCGAATGACTGAGAAAAAATTCCCACAAGCCAACGATGGCGGCAAAGACCACGCACCTGGGGCCCCAATCGCGAGCGAGGTTTGTCTTCATCTCGCTCGGCAGGGCGCCTCAAGTGCCATCAAAAGAGTTTTATGCTCGCGCCAAGACGCCAAGAACGCAAAGTAAACTTCCAAATTCGAACTTTCCGAACTTGGCGAGCTTTGCATCCCTTCGGCGGAGTTTATCCTGAGCGTAGCCGAAGGGCTCAGGACATGCTTTGCGCGAATCATAAAAAGCCGCCGTGGCCATTGTGGCATATAACTTGAGAGTGTAAGGAAAAGTTTTGTTAACGCGACCCGGCAACCCGCCCAAGCTTTGCCAGTGCCGCAGCCAAGATTTTCGGGTCGACGATTTCCTTGGTGTTCACCGCGGATTTTAGCTCGCCTCGATCGGTGAAAAACTTCACGGTATCGTCGAGGATCGAAGTGTCGCCACCGTTTTGCGGCCAGGCTCGCACGACCTCCAGATAGGCTTTGATCGCCGGGGCGATAATTTGTTTCGGCATATCCGGCAAATGCTTCGCCGCTACCGGCTCGAGAATCTTGGGGCTGGCGTGAACCTGGCGAAAGGTTTTGAGCAGCTCGGTTATATAAGCCGTGGCAACTTCTTCGTTCTTGCGCAGCCAATCGGCATTGGCCCAGTAACTGGCGCCGCTGATATTGAACAGGTTGCCGGTTCTGAGGATGTGAAAGCGGCCCGGCGCCTGCGAATCCAGATTGAGCCAATCGCCCATCTGGACCAGCGTTGCGTCGATCTGGTTATTCTGCAACGCGACGATGCGGTTTTCGCCGCCCGGAATGACCATGATATTGGGATTCACCTTGCATTCGTTCTGCAACCAGAGCTTGACCGCGAGCGAGGTGGTGGAGGCTTCGCCGTGAATCGCGAATCTCTTGCCATCGGTTTCCTTGCAGTCCTTGATTTCTCGTTTGGCGATCATCACGAACTCGCCGCCGTTATTCTCCATCAGAAAAAATAACTTCGCGCCTTTTTGAATCGCCCGCACCGGGTCCATGACTTGAGAGTTGGCCAGTTGAATCGTTCCCTGGGCCAGTGCCTGAACGTTGAGGTCGGTGCGGGTAAACTCGACGCTCCTAACGTTCCAGCCATTGCCGTTCAAGCGTTCATGGGTCAACACCGCGGGAAGATCATAAAGCGAAATCGAAGATGGGTGGCCGAGCTTGATTTCCAGATTGCCCTTGGGCTTTAACACCTCCACCTGAGCTGATTGCACCGCCGTAGTCATTAAGAAAATGGCCAGGATCGCGAAGCCAGAACTTTTCATTTCATGTCCCTCCAATTATTTTCGAAGTTATTTAACTGTTTCGCCTCTCCACCGATAACCGGAGACAGTGAAGGGTCAGGGGGAGCGCCGGCCTCACTGCGCAACCGCGCGGCGGCGTCCAACACCGCTTCTTGAATTTTGTAGTAGCTGCCGCAGCGGCATAAATTGCCGGCCAAATAATGGCGGATCTGCTCCACCGTGGGATCAGGGTTCTCCGCCAACAGACTTTTGGCGCTCAAGATAAATCCCGGCGTGCAATAGGAACACTGAAACGCATTGTGGTCGATAAAGGCTTGTTGAATAGGATGCAGCTTGCCCGGCTCGCTCACCCCCTCGATGGTGACGATCTCTTTGCCTTCGGCCAGCGCGGCGAGCAGGAGGCAAGAGCTCACGGGCCTGCCGTCCAGAAGCACCGTGCAGGCGCCGCACATCCCGATACCGCAGCCCTCGCGCGCGCCGAACAGCTTGTATTCGGCGCGCAGGACTTCCAGCAACGTATGATGGCTGTGCACCGCTGTTTCATCCTCGCTCCCGTTGACTCTGAGTTTGATGATCTGCTTCATATTTTTCCTCAACGGCGGCAGCGAAAAATCATGCGCCCTGGGCCCGTGCTAACCGGTCGAGTTCCCGCAGCACTTTTTCAGCAGTGAGCGGCAGATCACGGATACGCGCGCCCACCGCGTTGTAAACCGCGTTGCCAATGGCCGCCATCACCGGCGGCAACAGGGTCTCCCCGACGCCATGGATATCTTCCGACCCGGCGTGTTCGAGCATGGCTGACTTGACGGTCTGTGGAATGTCTTCGAAGGAGGGGATGTTATAGTCTGCCAAATTCGTGTTGATGAGTTGGCCGTTGTCGCCATAGCTCATCTCCTCGAATAGCCCTTGGCCGAGACCAAAGATGGCGCAGCCTTCCAGTTGTAGCGCGCATAGGCGCGGATTGACGACGCGACCGGCGAAGACCCGCGGGCTCAGATGCAGGACTTTAACCTTGCCGGTTTCGACATCGACTTCCACCTCGCAACCGATGGCGCCCTGATGCCAGTGCACTGAACCAATGCCCTGCCCTGTTTCTAGATCGAGTCCGCCGCGCGTCGTGAAAGCGCCCCGCCCAATGAGATTGAACTGGCTGCTGCGCAGCGCGATCTCTCCATAGCTCAGCGAACGCTTCGGTGTTCCCCGGACGGTGACTCTGCCATTTTCAAGCGCCAGGTCTTTTACCGAGGCTTCGAGCAGCTCCGCGGCGTGATCCAAGAGCTGGCGCTGCAAATCGTCGGCGGCTTTAGTCACGGCGCCGCCCATCGAAAAAGTCGTGCGGCTAGAGCTCGTCTGTTGATCGTACGGCGTAAGATCCGTATCCGGGTCTGAAACCGAAACGCGCTCTACCGGAACTTGCATCGCGGCGGCCGCGATCTGCGCCAGGACGGTTTTTGCGCCCTGGCCACACTCGACGCTGCTGGTCAAAACATTGAGACTGCCGTCTTCATTCAGCTTGATCGCGGCGGCGGACGTCGAGGGTGTAATCGTCGCTTTGATCACCAACGCCAGGCCTTTGCCGCGTCGTGCGGCGCCATTCTTGCCGGTGGCGCGAGCGCCCTGACTCCAGCGCGCGTCGCGGGCCGTCCATTGCAAGGAGGCCGCCGCCTGATCCAACAGCTCCTCAAAGTGCATGTCCGCAAGTTTTTCGCCGGTGGCGAACAAATCGTCGTCGCGCAACAAGTTTTGGCGGCGAAACTCCACCGGATCGAGCCCGAGTCGTTCGGCGATCATATCCATCTGGCTCTCGTACGCCCATACCGCCTGCGGCACGCCGAAGCCGCGCAGCGCGCCGGCGGGCACCAGATTGGTCCACACCGCGAAGGAATCGATCCAGACGTGGGGAATTCTATAGGGCCCCGACATGGCGGAGCCGCCGTTGCGCGCGACCACCGGACCGACGTCGCTGTAGGCTCCGGTATTAAAATGCGCCGTTACCTGGCGCGCCGCCAGCGTGCCGTCTTTCATCACGCCGGTCTTTATGCGGAGGGTTGCCGGATGTTTGCACACCGTGACAAATTCTTCCTCGCGCCGGAGGACGATTTTGACCGGGCGATTGGCTTTGAGCGCCAAGAAAGCAGCGATCGGTTCCAATCGAAGCGAGCCCTTCGAGCCAAATCCGCCGCCCAATGTCTCCACGATCACTCTGACTCGGACCAGGGGCAAATGTAACAGCTCCGCCATCTGCGAGCGCACCGCGTGGGGCATCTGCGTCGAAGTCCAGAGCGTTAACTTGTTTTGAAAAAACTGCGCCACCGTCACATGGGGTTCGAGCGGCACATGTTGCGCCGCCGGCGAACGAAACACATCTTCGTAAACAAAGTCGGACTGGCGAAAGCCTGCTTCGACCTCGCCGCGGCGCAGCTTGAAGTGGCTGCATAGATTGCCGCCTCCCGGCAGGTCCTGAATCAAATTGCTAAAGATCGGTTGCTGCTCGGGCCGCGGTTCATGCACCAGCGGCGCATCCGCCTTGAGCGCCGCTGCTTCGTCGAACACGGCTGGCAGCTCTTGGTAGTCGACTTTGATGAGCGCCAACGCCTCCTCGGCGATATCATCGTTGAGCGCAGCTACGGCGGCCACCGGTTCGCCGACAAAGCGAACCTTGTCCAGTGCAACCACAGATTGATCGCGAAAAATTCTGCCGTATCTCGCGCTATAGCCACTCGCCGGGGTGAAATCGCCGCGCGTCAGTACGGTTGCGACTCCGGTCATGCGCTCGGCGGCCGAGGTATCGATATGCACTATCCGGGCATGGGGCAACGGGCTGCGCAAAATTTTTCCCTGGAGCATACCCGGCAGCTCGACGTTGAGCGCGTAATTGACGCGGCCGGTAACGCGCTCCTGCGCATCGATCATAGGTAGGTTTTGGCCGATGGCTGACACTGTAACTATCCGCCCCGACTAGTTTGCCGCGCTCACTTGCTTAATGGCGCGCCGCGCCAACACCCGGATGATTTGTTTGCGGTACCATGCCGAACCGCGCAGATCCGACAAGGGCTCGATCGCCTCGGCGTATGCCTGGGCGATTTTTTCGATCAACGGGCCGGTCAGACGCTGGCCGCGCGCCTGTTCCTCTGCGGCGGTGATTTCCTGGGGAATTTCGCAAACGGCGCCCGCCACCAGGCGCAGTTCTTTGCAAGTCCCGTCGGCTTGGGTTTCCAACACCGCCGCCATGCCCACGCACGGGCGATCTTCGGACGAGCGTGAAACGTATTTTAGATACGCCGAACGGCTGCCGGGCGCCAAGTCGGGCACGATCAACTCGGTAAGGATTTCATCGGATGCGAGCGCGGTTTCATAAAATCCTTTAAACAGATTCGCCAAGGGAATCTCACGCTCGCCCTTGGCGTTGCGCGCTTTAACGCGCGCGCCCATGGCGATCAAAACGCAGGGCGGATCGGAAGCATAGTCGGCTTCGCTCAGATTACCGCCGACCGTAGCCGCGTGGCGCACACGCACATTGCCAACTTTGGCGAATGTGTCAGCCAATGTGGGATTCTTCTCGCGGATGATCGGAGATAGCTCGGCCTCGCGCAGGGTCGCCAGCGCGCCGATACGAAGACCCGTGCCACGCTCGTGCTGGATGCTGCGCAGCTCCGCCAACCGGCCGAGGCTCAGGAGCGTTGCCGGGGCGATGAGCCGATTCTTCAGCATGATGACCAAAGCTGTGCCACCCGAGATGATTTTCATCTCATCGCTCGGCGCGCTGAGCAGCGAAACTGCTTCATTGAGCGAGCCGGGTTGTAAAAGTTTGATGTTTGGCATGATGGTAAACCCTATTTATTTAGCGCTGTTTCTGATTCTCCAGCGCGCGCAGTATCTTTTCCGGTGTAATCGGCAGATCGAGAAAATGATGACCGACGGCGCGGCTGATCGCGTTACCAATCGCCGGTCGAGCCGGCGGTATGGCGGTTTCGCCGACGCCGTGGACGTCAGTGACGCCGTGCGGTTCGAGCAAATGAACCGTCATCGCGGCAGGAACGTCCTCGAACGATGGAATCATGTAATCGGACAGGTTGGGATTGGTGATACTGCCGTTGGTATCTTGGACCAACTCTTCGTATAGCACTTGCCCCAGACCAAAGATCGACGCACCCTCGATCTGCAGCGCGCAAAGGCGAGGATTGATCACTTTACCGGCGTAGATCTCGGCATGCATCCGGGGCACCTTCACTTGACCTGTCTCGGTGTCGACTTCGACTTCGCATACGACCACCGCCGGATGCCATTCCGCCGAGCCGTAACCCTGGCCGGTTTCAAAGTCCATCACCACGGGGCTGCCATCCGGACCCGATCCCGAAACAAAAACACCATGGCCCAATAGATTACTCGCCTTGCTCAGGCGAATGGCATCGACGTAGGCGAGGGACTTCCCGGCGACGCCGCGCACCATAATCTTGCCCTCGTGCAGCACCAAGTCTTCCTTGGCGGCTTCGAGCTGCGTCGCCGCGATGTCGAAAAGCTGCTCCCTGATATCTTTCACGGCTTCCCGAATCGCGTTGCCCATACAGAACGTCGCGCGGCTTGCCGCCGTCATTAAATCGAAGGGAGTGAAGGCCGTGTCGGGCTCGGAAATGCGCACGCGTTCGACCGGCAGGCCGATTTCACTCGCGGCGATTTGCGCCAGTGCGGTTTTTAACCCCTGTCCCATCTCGACGGAGCTCGTGAGAACGTTCAAACTGCCGTCGGAGTTCAGCTTCACGGTGGAAGTCGACGTCGTCGGCGTGGCCATGCCTTTAACGATGACGCCAATGCCTTTGGCGCGAACCTTGTTGCCCTGGCGCGCCACCAACGGGCCTTTTTTCCAACCGATCTTTTCCACCGCCGAGGCGATCAATTCGTTGTAGTGCATTTCAGGCATCGGCTCGCCGGTGGTGAAAGGGTCGCCCTTTTGTAAAACATTTTTGAGCCTCAACTCCACCGGATCGAGGTCCAGTGCATCGGCGATGATATCCATCTGGGTCTCATGAGCCCACGCCACCTGCGTAATGCCGTAACCGCGAAACGCCGCCGACGGCGCCGTGTTAGTGTAGACACCGTACGAATCCATGTAGAGATGAGGCACGCGATAGGGGCCTGTCGCGGCGTAGCCGCGCGTGATCAGATTCGGCGAGGTATCGCCGTACGCGCCGGAGTTATAATAGCAGTACGCTTCCACGGCCAACAAAGTGCCATCCCGTTTAACTCCGGTTTTGAGCTTGATTTTACATTCATGCTGCACGCCGAGCAGAAAACATTCGTCGCGCCGGGCTGCTATGCGCACGGGCCTGCCGGTCTTTTTAGCAAGCAACACTGCTGCGGGTTCGAGTTTGGAATTGAGCTTGCCTCCAAAGCCGCCGCCGAGCGTAAACACGATCACGCGCACGTCGGCGATGGGAACTTTGAAAATGCCCGCCAATTGGCGTTGGATGACATGCGGATTTTGATTGCATGTCCACACCGTGATTCGCCCGTCGGCTACCTGGGCAACGACGACGTGGGGTTCGAGCGCGACGTGATTGACCGCGGGCGAACTATAGGTGTTTTCGAAAACTTGATCGGATTCGCGAAAACCTTGGTCGAGATCGCCTTTGCGTTGCTTGAAGAGGTGTACGATATTCGTCCCTTCCAGAGAACGCGCAGTGACATCGGGGCGCCCGGAAATTACCCGACGCGGCCCAGGGTAGAGCAATGGAGCTTCGGGCTTCAGCGCTTCTTCGGCGTCGAACACTGCCGGCAATGCCTCGTATTCGACGTCGACAAGTTCCAGCGCCTCCGCTGCCGTGTCGGCGTCTACCGCGGCTACGGCGGCCACCGGCTCGCCGACAAAGCGGACTCGATCCAATGCCACCGGCGTCTGGTCTTGAAGAATGAGACCGAAATAAGGATCGATGTGGTCGCCGATCAGATCATCGCGCGTCAGCACAGCGATTACGCCGGGCAGTTTTGCCGCCCGCGAGGCATCGACTTTGACAACGCGCGCGTGCGCGTGGGGACTACGGAGCATGCAGGCATGGAGCATCCGTGGCAATTCGAAATTCAAAGTGTAGTCGATGCTGCCGCTCACCCGCAGCTGCGAGTCCACCATGCTGATCGATTGTCCAACCGCCATGTCTTTACCTCAAAGAATACACTGTCAGTCAGAACTCAGTGACGACACTGACACAAATCACCTCGTTGATGCTTTGCGCGTCATTCCCGTGAAAACGGGAATCCAGACTCCCGTCCAGTCCCTGGACTCCCGCTTCCGCGGGAGTGACGTACTTTATCATCTGCTTGGAGAGCCGGGATCATCGGAGAGCGGATTGAAAATAAGAGCGTCATTTTCCTTACCGATTCAGTATCCAACCCCACTTTTCATGAATTTTTCGCGTCCGCTCCGGAGTGCTGATGATATCGCCGGCGAGCGGATGGTGCTTCCATGTGAATGGCGTGGTGGCATCGATGATCATGCGCGAATTGGCATTCAACTCGCGCCGATCAGGCGCGATGGCCATATCGATGCGGCTGCCTTTCGTGTCCTTGATGATCTCGACGCTGCGTTCCGGATCGCAGCGCGCGACGATGGCCCAGACCACGTCCTGAATACTGGTCACGTCGACGTGATCGTCCACCACCACGGTCAACCGATTCATATCGATGCCACCGCCACACTGCGAGGCGATCAGCCCCGCTTGTTTCGCATGGCCGAGATATTGAGTTTTGAGCGCTACGACGGTCATCAAGCGATTGCCGCCTTCAGGCGGGCACCAGACGCCGCACACTCCCGGTACGCCGGCCTTTTCCAGTTGGTCCCAGATCATGCCGGAGCGCAGATAAACGAGGAACCGATTATCCTCGTGCGGCGGCTTGCCTTGTGGACAGCCTAAAATGATCGGCTCGTTACGATGGTAGATCCGATGAATGCGCACGACACGCTCTTTTGCGTAGCCGTCCTGATAGTAGCCCATCCATTCGCCGTAGGGACCCTCTTTGGTAAATTCGTCCGTCGTAATGAAACCCTCGAGAGCAATTTCCGCTTGGGCCGGAATCGGCAGTCCGGTGAGTTCCGCCTGAATGACTTCGATGGGCTCGCCGCGCACGCCGCCCGCCCAGTCCAGCTCGCTCTCGCCGTAGATTGGCCCCTCGACGCACGCAGCCAAAAACAGCAGAGGATCAGCGCCGACGACGGTGACGAGGGGGCAGGGCTGTCCGCGCTGCATATATTTTTCTTTGATGATGCCGCCGTGGTGCGGCGGCGCGGCGCGGATGCCGATAGCGTTTTTGTCGAACACCTGATTGCGGTAGGTGCCGACATTGATACTGCCCGTGTCGGGATCACGCATGATATTAAAGCTCGCCGTACCGATGAAGCGACCGCCGTCGCCCGGGTGCCAGATCGGCGCGGGGAAGCGCGTCAAATCAACGTCACTATCGCGCAAAATATTTTCCTGAACCGCTCCGCGTTTGACGACCACCGGCACAATCGGCGCAAAGCCCTTCAAACGCTCGCGCCAGAATTGTAATAATCGATCATGAGAGGCCTCGGCGGGATCTAATCCCAAGGTTACGGATTGCCGCTTGGTCGACCCCATGCTGTTGACCAGCACGCGGTAGCCGGGCTTGAAATTCGGAATCTCATCGAAGAGCACACAGGGACTGCCCTCGGTATGATCGAGCATCTCGGTGATGGCACCAATATCTTCTTCGGAGTTGGCGCCTGTGACTCGCTTCAGTTCACCGAGCGTATCCACCCGCGCGAGCCATTCGCGCAAGTCGCGCCACCTGGTATCAGCGGCTTGGGCTTGCAGCGGCTTTGCCATTTATTTGCCTCCTCTAATAAACGCCAGGTCCCCTTCAGATAGCGGACGCACGTAATCGCCGGGGTTCATGCGCGCTTTCACGTCCGGCGGAACGCGGGTGGCGTCGGGGAATTTTCCTGCCGACAGAGGTCGGGTGCAATCAAAAATCAGCTTGGTTTCAAGCGTGCCCTTGTCATCGCGTCGATAACCATAGGTCGGTGGATTCAACCGGCTACCGATCGAGTTATTGATAACGACTAGATCTTTGTCGGCTTGGAATCGCGTCGCCAAGGCCCAGAGCACATCGGCTTCATTGGTAACGTCGATGTCATCGTCAACAATAAAAACATGCTTGGTCGCCGGGCTATAAGCCATTACGTTGAAGGCGGCCAGATGGGGCTCGCCGTCGGCGACTTTTTTCATCGAAATATAGGCATGATTGCGCGCCACGCCGGAAATCGGCAGATAAAGATTTTTCACATTGGGGCATACGTCACGCGCGCGGTTGAGCAAAAAACCCATGCGCGCCAATCCACCGATCGCCGAATGTTCGCTGCTGGCGTTGAACACGTCAACATAGATCGGATCGCGCCGCATGGTGATCGCCGTCACTTTGATGACCGGGTAGGGACCGATGCCAGTGTAGTAACGCGGGTATTCCCCGAATGGACCTTCCTCGCGCATGTTTTCCGGGCTTGGATCGAGCACGCCTTCTATCACGATTTCCGCGTGCGCGGGCACGTCGAGATCAACGGTCTCACCCGGCACAACTTCCAGTGGCTGCTGCAAGAGCCCGCCGGCCACTTCCAACTCGCCGCCCATGCCGGGAGGATTCGTTGTCCCCGCGAGCAGGAGGCACGGATGATGGCCGATTGCCATCGCGACTTGCATCGGCTGCTTGCGCTCACGGTGCTCAACCAGAATATAGTTTCCGCCTTGAAACGCGCCCGTCATGAAACCGACTTCATGCGGACCGTGCAGCATGGAGCGATAGATGCCAGCATTTTGCACGCCGGTTTTAGGATCGCGCAGGATAAAAACCGCCGAGGTGATGTATTTGCCGGAATCGAGCTCCTGGTGGCGCAAGATCGGAAGCTTAGTTACATCGGCGTCGGCGCCTTTCCAGACCACTTCCTTTACCGATGCCTGCGATCTATCGACCCGTTTGGTGGGAATCGGTGAATTCTCGCGACGGCCAAACTCTTCGACCATGCCTTGAAGATTGGAGTCGATGGCGAGCGCCAGACGTTCATAGGTGCCTTGCAGATTGATCAGCAGCGGAATCGATGAGCCCTTGATGTTGCGAAATAGTACGGCGGGATAGTTAGCATAGCGACCATCAGTTCGCATCTGATCGACGATCGCCGTTGCCTCGAAGACCGGATCGATTTCTTTATCGACGACCATCAACTGTTTCGGATCGTATTCAATCAGCTTTTGCAGGTAACCGCGCAGATCTTTTGGCGCTGGTAAGGCCTTGTCAATCCGCGTTTCACTCTGGCCCGCTACCTCTGTTAATGCCGGCTGCCGCGCCATTTTGGTTTCTCCCTTCGCTTCTTCTGAAGCAAAATTCATCCGGGTTACCGCCTTGAATTCTCCCGGAACGAGTCAAATCCCTTCATCGCTGCGCGTGGCTAGCCACTCTCTCCGATGGCTCTGATCTTTCAAGCCGCACTCAGCGTATAATTGATGGGGATCTTCTCACCGCCGTAAAACTTCTGTAAGAATTCCTCCTGATTGGCGTAAGGCTGGTTGGGCACGAGGCGGCCCTCGAAGGATAGCCTCAGAGGATTCACGTCGAAGGGGAAAGGACGCACTACCGCGTCGGTTTCGTTTAGAACGTAGATCGTCAGAGTGACGTTCGGCCGTTCGGGGGAAACCGGCACGGACATCCCGCTCAACGTGTTTGTCGGACCATTTTTTCTGGCCTGACTATTAAATGGGTAACGGTTGCAGACGAACTGCGCGAACTGGTCGAAAACCTCCATCAGATTGAAATTTGTCCAAACGTGCTTCTCGGTGGTCACAGCAGTCAATGCTTGATTTTTTTGCAAAATCGGTAGCCATCCGGCGCGCAACTCCTTTTGCTGGGCGATGAACTCCTGTACCTCAGGGTGGCTGGTATAGTCGGGCATGGACGGCAGCAGGCCCATGCCTTTTGTCAACAACGCCTGGCCATGCATCGATACAAAATAGGCGGCGTAGAGATCCCGCGTCGCCAGCCGCTCAACGGCGCGGCGATAGAGATCCAGCCACACGCCTTGCCCCAGGTGTTTTATGCTGCCGATGTAATCGGATGGGTAGCCCTGCTCGTTGACGGATGGTTTGATTTCCCAGTCCCACCATCCGCTGTCGTGCTCCTGAGCAGCCAGCACCATCGAGGTGTAGGGTTGAAGTTTGGCGAATTGATCGTTGCCCCAGTGAGCTGCCAGCACTCCAGCGATGCGCGAGTGATCTGTCTGAAGAATCAATAAGACTCTGGAATCATCGTAGGGACATACCATCATCGGCTTGATCCTCGCTTGTTGAAATAAGCGCCGTCCTTCGGCCGAATGATCTAACTACATGCGACGTGTACTTGTCAAATATCATACCGATCTGCCGGAGTGCGTCTTTCCCCAGCGCGCGCGCATGGTCTTAAGGGTATCGCCTTCGCCCACCGAAACGCGGGTTTGGCGGAGCTTCTCCCAAACTTTTTCATGTTCGCTTTGGGCGGCGAGGTCGGCTTCCTGGGCGAGCTCGTCGGGCCATAATCCCATGAGATAGCCATGCCACGGTTCTTGCGGTTGTAGCTTCGGTAGCCCCAGCTCTTCCCATATCTCCCGGGCGCGCACCATAAATTCTCTTTTCGGCAGCGACAACGGCGGAAAGTCGGCTTTGCGCGTGGCGTCGATCAACACCGATGACTCGCAGTTGTCGTAGCGGCTCGACGGGTGGGTCGCCACCATGCCGATGGGCGTGGCGCCAAAGGGGCGGTCGCCGATGATCTTGAAATCCTTATGAGGCTGAGAGCGGTGCGTAATCGCCCAGATGACAGCGACGGGGTCCTTGACGTTGATGTCTTCGTCTACCGCAACGACCATCTTGCCGACCCGGTCGCCGTAATCGAGAATACCCTGCATGACGTCCCAGGGTTCCTGGTCGTTGCGCTTCTTCAGTCTTACCGCGACATAGGGCCGGAGATTGACCAAGGGCTCGATCAGATGAACCTCTTCTACAGTGTCGAAGCCTTTCCGGACCAGATAGCGTTTGATCAAGGTTCCCATGCCCATCGCTTTGATCTTGGAGCTTTCACTGGGTGTCACCTGACTGATAATTGACACCCAGATGGGATCCTTGCGGTGGGTGACGCACTTGAGCTCGAACACCATGCTCAAGGTGCGCGGATCGATATAGCCCATCGATTCACCGTAGGGCCCTTCTTCTTCCATGTAGTTCGTCGGAATAATGCCTTCGAGCACGATCTCCGAGGTCGCCGGCACTTCGAGGTCCACGGTCTTGCACTTGATCATCTCCACCGGCGCGCCCATGAGGCCGCCGGCGAGGGCGATCTCGTCGACGTCGGGGGGAACTTTTTGAGTCGCCGCGTAAGAAACCGCCGGTACGGTTCCGATCACGATGGCGACTTCCAAGGGGATGCCTTTGCGCCGGCATTTTTCCCATTGGTTGGATAGGTCTTGGGGCGTGCCGGTCATGAGTCCGCTGCGGTCCGGGCCTTTGATCAGGCCGCGATAGTTGCCGACGTTGCGCTGGCCGGTTTCGGGGTCCTTGGTGATCCAGTGGCCGGCTGTGATATAGGGCCCATTGTCGAACCCCGGCGTCGACATCGGAATCGCAAATTCATTGATACCGCCATGTTCGAGCAAGGCCGCTCCCATGTGCACTTCTTCCTGGGCCGGCCCATGGTCGACCATCACCGGCGGTATCAGATGATCGAGGGCATAAATCCAGCGATCGGGGACTTCGTCGGGCTGGCACTTCAAGCCCATACTATAGATCTCTTCAGAGCTCGACAGGCCGCCGACGAGCACCCGGCAGTTATACTTGTGCTTTTTGCCGTCGGTGACATTGTCGAAGAGAAATCCCCGGCGCGCTTCTTCCGGCAAGCCTCTGAATTGCCAGCGGACGAGGGGCTGAAGCTCGGTGTCTTTGTTAATTTCGCGCTGGATGCGGTATAATTTTTGATTCGCATCCAGCGCCGCGATGAACTCCCGAAGGTCCTTGTAGGGTTTTGCGAAATTCATAAATTTTTTGTCTATGCTTTTTTCCGCGCTTTGGCAAGTCGATACGCGCGCAAACGGGTTGCAAATAAAGGTTCGATCCGCAACAATTTAACTCTCGCCCATGGCCCTCAAGATTTTCAACACCCTGGCCGGAGAAAAGCAAGAATTCGTGCCGCTTAAGCCGGGCGAAGTGCGCATGTATGTCTGCGGCGTGACGGTCTATGACTCGTCCCATATCGGCCACGCCCGATCCTTGATCAGCTTCGACGTCATTTACCGTTATCTAAAGTTTCTCGGCTACAAGGTCGAGTTCGTGCGCAACTTCACCGATGTGGATGACAAGATTATCAATCGAGCAAACGAGGAGAAGATCGGCTGGGATACGCTTACCGCGCGTTATATCGAGGAATTTCACCGGGACGGCGAAGTCCTAGGACTGCTCCGCCCCGCCGTTGAGCCGCGCGCAACCGCCCATATTCCGGAAATTATCGCCATCATCGAAAGGCTTGAAGCCAAGGGGCTGGCGTACCGGATCGGCGGCGATGTTTATTATTCTGTCCAGGGCTTTCCGGGCTACGGCAAGTTGTCGCGTAAAAAAATTGACGAGTTGGAGGCCGGAGCCCGGGTCGAAGTCGACGAGCGGAAAAAATCGCCCCTGGATTTTGCCCTGTGGAAGTCGAGCAAGCCCGGCGAGCCGGCCTGGGAAAGCCCCTGGGGGCCGGGAAGGCCGGGTTGGCACATAGAATGCTCGGCTATGAGCACAAAATATCTCGGACAACCTTTCGATATTCACGGCGGCGGCAGAGATTTGATGTTTCCCCATCACGAAAACGAAATTGCCCAGTCCGAAGCGGCCTCGGGCCTGCCGTTGGCACGCTATTGGCTTCACAACGGTCTGCTTACGGTGAACGGGGAAAAAATGTCCAAGTCTTTGGGCAATTTTTATACGATTCCAGAAATCCTCGAAAAAAACGACCCGGTGGCGCTGCGCCAAATGTTTTTGGCCAGTCATTACCGGAGCCCAATGGATTTTTCCCCGGAGTCGTTGGACGAAGCGGGCAAGGCCGCGGATCGCATCTATGAGACCATCGAACGCGTCGGCGTCGGGCAGCGTCAAAAAAGTGACGTCGCCGAACCGGCGCTGATGGACGCGTTTCGCCAGGAAATGGACGACGATTTCAATACGCCTCGGGCGCTGGCTTTGATCTTCGACGAAGTGCGAGCCTTAAATCGACTGCTCGATGAAAAGAAAGCCAAGGGCCTGGAAGAGCGCGCCGCGGCTTTGCGTTTGATGTGCGGCACTTTGGGACTGCTTCAAGAAGGATATTTTGAACGAAAGAAACAGCGTTGGCTTAAAAAAGGATTCGTCTCGTTGCACGAAATCGAAGAACTCATCTCCCGTCGGGACGGCGCGCGTAAAGAAAAAAATTGGCAGGAAGCCGATCGCATTCGCCTGGAGCTACAGTCAAAGGGCGTTGTGCTCGAGGATAATCCCGGAGGGACGATATGGAAAGTAAAGTAAATTGGCTCTGGAGGAGCGCGGTGGTTTTGCTGCTATCGGCGCTCATCTCAGTGCCTTTCAGCGCCGCTCAAGAGAGCGCGAAGCAAACTAACGAAACGGGCAGCGCGGAAATCAGTCTGCGCAGAGCCATCGGCGCGCGGGAGTATAAGGGGAAAACCATCGAAGGTGACGAGCGCGAAGTGCGTTCCGGCGATACCTTGTGGCACATCCTCGTGAGAGAGAAGGGGCTAGCGGGCGAGCGCTTCAAAGAATACTTTGTTCTCATCCGCGGATTAAATCCGCAATTGACAACTCCCGAAGCCCTTCGCGTCGGCGATAAGATCTTCATTCCCTTGAAACCCAACGAGGTGCTCGCATTGCAGGCTGCTTCGGCGCCGGTGGAGAGCGCCGAGAAAGCACCCATGGGACAGGGCAAAATCCAAGACTATACCGTCAAACCCGGCGAGCATCTCTACCAGATTCTGCGCACGCAGCTCGGCGTCCTCGAAGATAGAAAGTTATGGCAATATTTCGCCCTGGTAAAAGACTTAAATCCGCAGAGAAATAACTGGGATGTCATCGAAACGGGAGAGACCATTCGTCTGCCGGCGGCCGGCGGCGAGTCCGAAAAAGGGACCCTGGCTTCGAAAGCCCCGCCGGCGGTAACACCGGTGGCAAGCGGCGCCGAGCCTGTGAATGTGGAAACCCAGGTGGCGATGATACCGCCCGCTCCGCCGAAACCTGCTGCTGCTCGTCCGGCCATCGGTTTGGATTACGCGCAGCGGCTTTCCGCCAGGGAGAATTTTGCGCTGATCGGTATGGTCGCCGAGAGCCTTGGGAATGAAGTCCAGCGTAGCGGCGAGGAAGTCGTAACGCTCAAAGACGGCGCCATTCGGCTCGATAAGGATCGGTTTCCAGTGGTCTATAACCGGGTCTTGGACCAGAGGGTAATCCTGGACGGCGAAAATAATATTCCCGAGTCGGTGCGCGCCAATCTCAAGCAGGCAAGCGTAAACACTCCCGTGGTGTCAGTCGCAAATAGTACGACGGTCCAGGAAGCCGTCGGTCAGTTGCTGGCGCGGTTGGGTTACCAGCCCTTGCCGGCCGAGCGGCCCGTCGTCATTCAAGAAGCCGGCGTTTCCTTCGAGGCCAAGGGTCAATGGGCGGTGATGGCACCGCAACAAAGCAACAAGCCCCAGGAAATTATCGTGATCAATCTGGTGGACGGATCCGGAGAGATTCCCGAAGAGCTGAGAACGCACCTGGCTGCAAAGGGATTGCATCTCAAGAACGTCGAGATCGGCGAACCTGCCGCGCCCGCCGAGGAGAGCGAAAAGCAAGCCCCACTACCGCCCGCGGGGGAAATCAAGGCGCTGCCCACTGAAAAATCCGAGTTGGTCGACGCGCTGCTGAATGCATACCAGGTTGCGTTCGGAGTCAAGGACACCTTAGCCGCGGATCTGCACAGCGGTTTGAAAGCGGAGATTTCGGCCGACCGGACGTTTGAGTTGCGCGGCCGTAAAACCGCGCTGTTTTTTCGCGTCATCGATCCCGCGATAAAAGCCGCCCTCGAAACCAAGCAGGGCATGAAGGCGATCGAGTTGGATTTTACGGCGCTCAAGTCCCGCGAGATCGCAGCCAAATTGCTGGTTGAATTGGGCGAAAAGTCGACCTACAGAGAACATCGCTTTGCCGCCGCCAAGGGCTCGCTGCACGACCGTCTGGTGATGACCGCCGCGGGATTTCTCCTCCCCGGCCGCTCGTTATTCGTCACCGATCGCGAAATTCCCCGCCGATTTCAGCCGATCTTTTTTGAAAAGGGGTTGGATATAGTATATTTTCAGTGAGCCGGTCTGGATTTGAGGATGGAAGATGGAGGATAGAAGATCGCGATTCTCAATCCTCCATTCTCAATCCTCGATTCGCGAACACGCGCACATCGCCGCTGAGCTCTTGTTGTGCAGCTTGAAAACGGCTCTAATGGCAGTCTGCTAAATCCGAGGTAGCGCCCGTAGCTCAACTGGACAGAGCATCAGACTTCGGATCTGAGGGTTGGGGGTTCGAATCCCTCCGGGCGCGCCAATCATCTCATCCGCGGGACGCAGTCTACTCATTTGTACAGTTCGATAAGTCTGATAGTATTCTCCCACCGATTCACAGACGGCCCTCTGGTGTTTTTTTGGGCGCGGCTGTGTTATCTGAAACAAAGCCAGAAAAAACAGCTGAGGCAACGCATTCTGGACACAGTGCTGCCGGAAACAGTGCCCGCGGTGGATCAAGACGGAGAGGCGCTCTATCTGCCGGTCAGCGAGGAGATGCGTAATCTTTGTCGGAAGTTGATCAAATCAAGGAGTTCATTGGCTACCTGAAAGTAGTCTTTGCCCTCGTCTTGGCCACAACTATTGGGCTCGTGAGTTGGCTAGTCCAGAATTACCAATCGGCGGAGACGTTGCTTCTTTATGCTGATGTCGTGCTCATCGCGGTCTTGGTTATCGCCCTCATTCTTATTAATCGTAAGATCTTGAGCGACATCAAACGATTGAAGGAGTTGTAAAAATGGAAATAGTTGTCGTCATTACTGTGACATTCGTCGTTGGCGCGTTGGTGTATATAGTAAGCCAGGCGCTAAAACACTGAATCCCGATCTGGTCTTCTCGACTGCTTGATGTAGGAACGTCACGTCCTGGAAGAATGAGACACGCGTGTCATGCACTCTTCGCGGCTGTCTCCCGTCTTTAATCTTTCATTCCCGATCCCCGGAACCTGATTTAATCCACTCATTTCGACGTTTCGGAAATTCTCGAAACGTGGAAGTTCAGCTATTCTAGTGTGGTGTCCCAGAAGTTCGCCATCGAACTCGGTGATCTCCCCGCCGTCATGCCCGCCCTTCGGCTGGGCTCAGGACAAGCTCCAGGGGGCATCCAGAACCCCCACTGTATCTCCCCCTTTGCTAAGGGGGAGACTAAGAGGGGGTCGATTCCGGGTCGCGCCTCTTCGCGAAAGCGGGGATCACGCCGGCTTGCCCGGAATGACGCTTGAATTATGCAACGAACTTCTGATACAGGACCCTAGCCTGACACTATAGTATTTCGAACGATTAAAATTTTGCTATGATTAGTTGACCTTTGCTTTATCCATTAATGGAGAACCCAAACATGTGTGAGTATTGTAGCAAGAGCGAAACTACCGTCGAAAAAATGCCATCTGACGAACAATTCCCCTGCGAGTGGATCTCGGAGGAATTCGGCCCCGGCGCGTGCGCGGAGTTGGCCGCTTACTCCGTATCCGACTGGTTCGTTGAGGATCATTTGTGCGAAACTCACAAGCGCGCAACGGAAAAGGAGATGCAAGAAGAAGGTCTGGGCGATTTTTTAGAGAGCGCGGGTTTTCGTGCTGAATTCGAAATCCGGCCGATCCAACAGGAAGAGGATTGTGACTACATGGATCCCACCGCGATGGACTGGAAACCCTGTGGGAAGAAGGCGAGTTACGCAAAGTATATCCTCGATACCTCTTTGTATTGCGCAGAGCATGCAGCCGAGGCCGGCGGTGGTACAAAGAACGAATGAGCTCCGACGAAGCTAGTATGAATTAGAGGTCAGCTTGTCGAGCTCGGGGTCAGGTCTTGTTTCTTGTATCAATGCCTGTTTACCAACCCGCTGACCGTAGCGTAGTGCAGGTCGAGAAAGTCGGCAACCTCTCTCTGACTATATCCGTAACGATGCGCCGCCTGGACAATCCGTGCGTCCCGCTTGGTCAGAGTTTCAGCGCGGCATCCAGAGTCGCAAGTTGGGTCGGCGTAATCGAGCCAATCCGGTTTCGGATGCGCTCCGCGTCCACGGTGATAATCTTGTCGACTTGGATCAGTGAGGGTTGATCGAGACCGTTTGTCTTGGTTGGTTTCACGAGGATGCGCATCGGGTTGACGAATTGCACTGATCCGGTCATCAAACAGAAGGTGACGGTCGGTGCATTGGCAAGAAACAGCGGCGACTAGACTACAACTGCGGGTCGCTGTTTGCCGAAATCGCGGGGTGGAACGACGTAGTAGATCTCGCCGCGCTTCACCGTTCAATTCCAGGACGCGTATTCTGCCCAATCGTCGCCTTTGTCTGTGGGGGTGCGTGTCAGGCTTTGCTTATTTGATATTTGTATCGCCTCCCTTCCAATAAGCAAATAACCAAAGCCTGGCACCATTTCCGTGTCCAAATTATTGATTCGACAAGATAAGATCGTAGAATCGGGGCCATTCAAGTCCTTAGCGGGGACTTTTTAATCATGAAAATCACACTCTAAGAGAGAATCGATGCCCCGCGCCGACCGCCATTTTCTGCCTAGTCGCGTCTGGCACCTCATACCAGAATTTCATTCAAGACGTTCAAGTCGTTCAACCGCTGCGCTCCGTTCAAGACGTTTGAGGAGATGAAACG